>BLLW01000022.1 GCA_011959285.1 Lachnospiraceae bacterium
TTGTTGTGCTGGGAGCCGGGATTATTGGAGATAAGGTCACTCCATTGCTTGCAGCGAGGATTGAAAAGGGGATAGAATTGCTGCGTTATAATCCAAATGCTGTATTGATTATGTCCGGCGGGCAAGGCTCTGGAGAGGATATTCCAGAAAGTAAAGCGATGGCGGCTTATGCGGTCAGTCAAGGCGTGGATACGGAAAAAATCATCATGGAGCAAAAATCTGTATCAACACAGGAAAATCTACGTTTCTCAAGGGAACTGATGAATAAACAGAAGCCTCAAATTATTATCGTCACAACTGCCTATCATGTATTCAGGGCATTAATATTGGCAAAGCAGCAGGGAATAAGATGCGTGGGATTTGGAGCAAAAACAAAATGGTATTTTACATTAAATGCTTTTATTCGTGAATTTATCGGGTATTTATGTTTATCATGGAAAAAACATACTTTTGTAATAATCATTGTGATCGGTATTGTCCTTTTCAGAAGATGAAGAAGATATTTGCCAGAGGATATTGAATATTATAAGTGAAAGCTCTCATTTTGAAGGCTGTAATGTGATTCAAGTGGAAAAAAATCTTAATTTTGGTGGAATGAAGCTGAACTTAGCAGAGAAGAATGTAGTCATACATGGAGCGGAGGTTATACTTACCAACAGAGAGTTTGCAATACTGTATTTATTGGCGCAGAGTCCCGGCAGGATATTCAACAAAGAGCAGATTTATGATATTGTCTGGCAGGAACCGTATTCCGGCGATTACAATATTGTCATGAGCCATATCCACCACATAAGGGAGAAAATGGAGGACAATCCGAGCAAGCCGCTTTACATACAGACCGTATGGGGCATTGGCTATCACTTCAACAAAAATTTAAGCAGTGTTCTGTAAAATAGTAAATACAGATGCACGAACAATAAAAGGAAATGTCAGAGACAGATTTTGGGATATCAATAACTGCTGAATTTTAGGAAAGCAACGCAAAATAAGATGTACTGTAGTGAGGTAGAAACTTTATTATGGTGCATCTTATTTTTGGGCTATTGAACTCAAGGTGATTATCGACTGTTTTCTGCTACGTTGGAATCTGATTAAGGTATTGGTTGAGATTGTCTGGTTTTACTTGTTTTCTTTATAAAGTTTCTCTATAAAGTTTACAAATACACTTGACAATCTTTCTCTGAGGAAGCAGTCGGCAAAGGTGTAAAGAGGGCGGTTGCGGACGGGCTGGCTACAAGGGAAGAACTTTTCATCACTACAAAGGTATGGGTGCAGGATGCAAAAAGCGAAGAAACGGCATATGAGGCTGTCAAGTCATCCCTGGCAAAGCTGGATATGTCCTATATTGATCTCATCCTGCTTCATCAGCCTATGGGAGATTATTTTGCTGCGTACCGTGGGATTGAGAAGGCCTATAAGGAGGGACTGGCAAAGGCTGTGGGCGTGGCAAACTTTTATCCGGCAATCCTTGCCAACCTTTGTGAAAACGTAGATGTGATTCCTGCCGTCAATCAGGTAGAGCTGCATCCGTTCTTTGTGCAGGCAAAAGCTCTTGAAAATATGAAAACATATGGCGTGGCGCCGCAGGTCGCCTTGAAATGGAATGTACAACGCGGCGTGTCCATTATTCCCAAATCAGTGCATGTGGAAAGAATGGGGCAGAATATCGACATCTGGGATTTTACGCTTACGGATGACGAGATGACGAAGATTGCGGCAAAGGACCTGGGACACAGTGAGATTGTCAACCACGATGCCCCGGCGTTTGTCAAAATGCTCTGCGGAAGGAACATTCACTGAGCCAAAGGGCGCTTTAGGAAAATACAGATGTGGACGCGGGACATTGGCACAATGTCCTGCGAACTGAAACAGGAAAGCATGAAGAAATATTAAAAAGGGAAAGGCGGTAGGAATTTATGGCAAAAAAGCAGACGGCAGGAAGGGACAGGCTGGGAGATTTGGCACCTAAATTTGCGGAATTAAATGATGATATTTTATTAGGGGAGGTATGGTCGAGGGAGGAACAGCTTTCAGCAAGGGACCGGAGTATGATCACTATTGCGGCGCTCTTTTCGGCGGGACTGTACCCACGGCTAAAATCCCATCTGGTACTTGGAAAGGAACATGGGATTACAAAAGAGGAAGCGGTCGAAATCGTGACACAGCTTGCGTTTTACTGCGGCTGGCCGAAAGCATGGAGTACATTTGAACTGATTCGGGAAGTTTATGACACGGAGACCTGATTTTTGCGAACAATGAATAAAGCGGCCGTTTGGTTTTAACCTCCAAGTATATACTGCAATACCAATCGGAACTTCCAGACAGGTTATAAATCGCCTACAATGAACAATAAGAACAGGAAAAACGGAAATATTTTTGAGAGTTCTGTAAGGGTATTTATGAAACGGGCGGACAGCCTGAAAAATTTAAGGAGGTTTGGGGTATGGATTATTCCACAACAGCTAAGCAGCTCTTGGGAAAACTGGGCGGCGAAAAAAACATTATCAGTGTAACACATTGTATGACACGGCTTCGCTTTGTTTTGAAAGACGAGTACCGGTTTCCGAAAGCCTGTATTGGAAGAAGCGGAGGAAGTGCCGGAAGGGGATTTTGTGGCGGATGACAGGGCAGACCTGTATTTTGTTTCAGTGGATGTGGACGGTGAAATCGGATGGGAATCGGGGATATTTTGCAATAAAGGGAGAGCGCCGGCTCATGTGATAGAGGTTTTGACGGCTTCCACTCCGACGGCTTATAAAGCCTGTCTGCGGAAAACAGGAGTTTCCTATATTATTGCAGGTGAAAAGGAACTGGACTGTGAGGCGGCAATGAAAAAGCTGTATCAATTTTTTCACATCAAAAAACTGCTGATCTGCGGGGGGCGGTATCGTAAACTGGAGTTTCCTACAGGCAGGCATGGTGGATGAACTCAGCCTGTTTTTGGCGCCGGTAACGGATGGCGGCTGCGGTACGGCATCTTTATTTACACAGATTCAGCCCTTTACGGAAGGCGAACCGGTAGAGTTCCTATTAAGGGAAATAGAGCAGATAGGGGACGGGGGGCTACGCTTGAATTATCAGCCCCAAAACAGAAAGATATAAAAATGATAGGAGGAGAAGCAATGAAGGTACTTTTAGCAAATGGCAGTCCCCATAAGGAAGGCTGTACTTATACGGCGCTTTGCGAGTTGGCAGATACCTTGAATAAAGAGGGTATTGAGACGGAAATTTTCTGGATTGGCAATAAACCCATAGGGGGATGTATTGCCTGTCTGAAATGTGGGGAAAAGGGCTGCTGTGTTTTTGACGACACAGTAAACCGTTTCCGGGAAAAGGCATATAAGGCGGACGGATTTGTGTTTGGAAGCCCTGTCCACTATGCAGGCGCAACCGGAAATATGACAGCTTTTATGGACCGGCTGTTCTACTCTGAATTGCGTGGAAACGGAAATAAGGCGTTTTACATGAAACCTGCAGCGGCAGTCGTTTCCGCACGCAGGGCCGGTACAACGGTGACATTTGACCAGCTAAATAAATATTTTACCATTCAGGAAATGCCTGTGGTATCCTCCCGCTACTGGAACATGATCCACGGTGCAAATGCAGAGCAGGCGAGACAGGATGCGGAGGGACTGTATACCATGCGGGTTCTGGGCAGGAATATGGCGTATATGCTGCGCTGCTGTTACTCATGGCATATGAGCTGGTCGGGCAGGCAGCCCATGAATGGATCGGCATTGGAATGTTTGCCCTTTTTGTCATCCACCATATCTTAAACGGCAGCTGGATCAGAAACCTTCTAAGGGGGAGATACAATCCTGTGCGCATCATGCAGACAGGACTTGTATTATTGATACTTTGCGCAATGGCCGGCTTAATGGTAAGCGGAACCATCCTGTCCCGTCATGCGCTGTCTTTTCTGCCCATAAAAGGCGGGCGTTCTTTTGCGAGGAATCTGCATATGCTTTCCGCTTATTGGGGATTTGTACTGATGTCCGTTCATCTTGGGTTTCATTGGAGCATGATGATGGGAATGGCAAAGAAGTTTTTCCCGAAACCGTCTGCAGTACGGAAGTGGGTGCTGCGCATTCTGGCACTGGTGATTGCGGGATATGGCGGAGCATTCGGAGTCTTTCTTTGCAATGGATACATACATGACTTTTACGGCATACGGGGCGGATGCAGAGCCGGCCGTCCTCGCAGCGCAAGACAAAATAAGGGAGCTGGAGGAATTATGGTCTGTTACAGATAAAAACAGTGATGTCTATGCGGTCAATCACAGCAGCGGGCAGACTGTAACGGTGGACTGGAAGACTGCGGAACTGCTTTCTTTTGCGCTAGATATGGCAGAGGAAACAAACGGAGCTTTGGAACCAACGATTTACCCGGTTCTGACTGCATGGGGATTTACAACAGGAAAGAACCGTGTCCCGGCAGAGACAGAACTGGCGGAACTTTTAAAAAAAGTCGGTTACGATAAAGTTGAATTGAATAATGACCAAATTCAAATGGAACCCGGCGGTATGATTGATCTGGGTGCCGTGGGGAAAGGATATGCAGGGGATGAAGCGGCACAGGTTTTGCGTGAACGTGGTATTACCGCTGCATTGCTTGACATAGGGGGAAATATTCAGGCAATCGGGACGAAGCCGGATGGGAGTGACTGGCGTGTCGGACTGAAAGATCCCTTTTCGGGTGGCGTACTTGGAATCATTCAGGTTTCAGACGTGGCGGTGGTTACTTCCGGAAATTATGAGCGTTTTTTCATTGGAGAGGATGGAAAAGTGTATGGGCATGTTATTGATCCGGCAACAGGGCATCCGGTGGAAAATGGTATTGCTTCGGTATCAGTCATCGCCAGTGAAGGGAAATTGTGTGATGCGCTTTCTACTGCGCTTTTTGTCATGGGATTGGAAAATGCACAGGATTACTGGAGACAGCGCCGGAATTTTGAAATGATCCTGATTATGGAAGATGGAGATATATATCTGACAGAGGGAATAAGGGACAGTTTTTCCTTAAATAGTGAATATAGAAATATGAAAATCAATGTCATCGACTAATGGAAGGAGGAGCAGTAAGTGATTTATAGGGATTTTGGAAAGACAGGGCTAAGGGTAAGCGCTATCGGCATGGGCTGCGAATATGTGTGGACAGCAGATGAGAAACAGATTTTTGATCTGGTGCGTGCTGCCGTGGATGGCTTATTAAGCCTTACGCCTGTCCAGTGTATCAGCTATGTCCTTTCGTTCCCGCAGGTGGCTTGTCCCGTTCCGAGATTTGCAAACGTAGATGAGTTGAATCAGTCATTGGCATATCTGACAGCGAGCGAGGAGGAAAAGGATTTCAGCGAAATTCAGGAAAGTCTGGTGGGGCAGTTCGCAAACCAGAGCATGTACTGTAATCATTGTCAGCCATGCCCTAAAAAGATTGACATTGCTGAAGTGACTAAACTGGCTGACATGGCGGAAAAAGAGATGACGGATGAATTGAGGGAACGGTATGCAGCGCTATTGGTGACAGGAGAGGACTGCGTTCACTGCGGCTCCTGCACGAGAAGGTGTCCTTTTGGTATTGATGCATCGGAGAACATGCGGAGGGCACAGAGGATTTTTGGATGTTGAGGCGGTTAAATCCTGCATTTATACGGGAGGATACAGAATTAAAAAACTTTCTTCGCTATTGTCCGCAATGCAAACAGAAAAATTTAATTGACGCTAAAGAACTACATATAACTATTATCAAAGCCGCATAGATATTTATATATCATGGCGGCGGTCATTGCCGCCACCGTATCAGCCCTTGTTTTCTTCCTGCAACAGCAGATAAGGTTTGTTTCCTCAAAATTGAATTGTCCCATGCGTTTATATGATTATTATCAAGCTTGGGAGCCGGTATGGAAGAAATGTTCGTTGGGTTTTCGGCTGATAAGATGGACGGCGAGTACGGAAAGAGCATAGAACATTATCTGCCGGGACTTGAGCCGGACGGACTGGAGGCAAGGGTGGAGTAGAAAGAAGCCGATATTATCCTTTATTTACATTCATTTGATTTCTTGGATGCTTATTTGTAAGAATATCCTTCTGCTTTGTGTTTGACACATGTGTGTAAATCTCGGTTGTACTTATAGAACTATGTCCAAGCATTCTTTGTATGTATCTAATGTCAACATCCTGCTCCAATAAAAGAGTGGCAAAAGAATGTCTGAACATATGCGGGGTAATGTGTTGACTGATACCAGCAAGTTCTGCGTAGTGATTGATCATAAACCGAACAGATTGATCAGATAATTTATGCTGCAATCTGTTTACAAAAAAATATCCACAAATTTCAATATCCTTTTTGAAAGTTTCCTTATATAAAATCAGGGCGGAAATAACTTCCTGATTACCAAGCTGTATGATCCTTTCTTTAGCGCCTTTTCCATAAATCAGAATGTTTCTGCTCTCAAAGTCTATATCTGATGGCTTTAATGAACATAATTCAGATATTCGCATTCCGGTAGCAAATAATAATTCGATAACGGCAATATCCCTAATGCAGCAGCGAAGCTGGTATTCTGATTCAGCCAGTTCTTTTTGTGTATAAAGCGTAGAAAGAAATGTTTGAATGGAATGAAAAGGAATTGTTTTAGGAAGGAGTTTGGCTTCTCGAAAGCGGATGTCCAGCTTTGCAAAAGGATTTTCATTTAACAATTCCTTATATTCCATATGATGAAAAAAGGCTTTTAAGCTTGCAATTTTACGTTTGACAGTTTTAGGTTTATATTGTTTATGCAAATTGGTAATAAAATCGTCCACTACACTTTTAGCAAAGCAATCAGATAGATTAGTACAAAAAATTTCAAATTGCTTTAGATCTATCTTATAAGCCTTCAATGTTTTGGAATCTAAGCGTTTCCGATATTCACAGTATTCAATATATTTAGAAATATAGCTTTTCAAAGTGTTCATAAACAGGCACTCTCCTTAGTTTTTTAAATAATTATGAATGCCTGTTCATAAGTTGTCTATTGGGTATCTTTCGGAAAAAATTTGTCCAACATTTTCAGACAGTCCTTTGAGGTGTATCTCCACAGGATGAAACTGAGTGCCTGAACAGCCTTTGGGCGCATGCGGTAGTAGGTCCTGTGGGAGATATTTGCTATATGCGGGCGCAGGCTCTCGATGATCTCATCCGTATTCTGGAGTTGTTGGGGGGAGAGTCAGCATTTTGTTGCTGCGCTCGATGCTCCGGGCATGATCCTCCAGCCGCGTACCGCCAACGTCTGCTCCTGCAAGATAGATGGAGTCCAGAAATTTCTCAATGCTGATTCCAAACTCAATACTTTGGAATCAGATGGTATATAAAAGGCTGGCGCGAAACCAGAGGATATTATTAAAATATCAAATTATTTTATAAGTGTTATTTGTATTTACCTTCGTGCGAATGTGCGATATTATATTAGCACGAAAGGAGTAGACCATATTTGGAGGTGCTGCTTTAGATGATAACAACGGCAAGACAATTAAAGGATTTGATTCGTAATCTGTCAAAGAAAAAATCCGCTGATGCACAGATTTTGATGTGGAATTATATGATGGAACGTTTTTTAGAACGAATTTTTTTATCAGAGTATAAAGACCAGTTTATATTAAAGGGTGGAATGCTGGTGGCAGCTATCAAACAGCTTGTGACGAAAGGAATGTAACGTATGAGCAGAATATTATTGATTGAAGATGACACTATGATTGCTTCAGGAATTACTTATGCACTGGAAACGGAGGGCTATGAAACAAAACATGCCACGATGATTGCGGATGCCAAAAAAATGGTTGAAGCTAATAAATTTGATTTGGCAATCATAGATATGCAGCTTCCAGATGGAAACGGATTTGATGTAAGTGAAATGGTGAAAAATACCAATACCTCAGTTATTTTCCTGACGGTTGTGGATGATGAAAATACGATTGTACGAGCATTTGATGAGGGCGCACAGGATTATATTGTAAAGCCTTTCCGAATTCGAGAGCTTTTGGCAAGAGTCCGTCGTATCCTGTCTACCAAAAACAAATATGCAGAAAATGATAACATTATCAGCATTGGACAGACAATCATCCATACAGACGAGGCAAAAGTTTATGTGAATGACAAAATAATTGAACTTACAGCATTGGAATACAGGCTTTTGCTTATATTTGCAAGTAATAAAGGATCTCTGCTGTCCAGACAGCAGATTTTGGATAAAATATGGGATGCTGATGGCAACTTTGTTGAGGACAATACGCTTACCGTTTATGTGAAACGATTGCGTGAGAAACTTGGTGAAGCGGTAAACATTGAGACTGTGAGAGGAATGGGCTATCGTGTGGATTAGGAAAAAAGATGTAGAACAGCTGTCGGAGTTCGTGAAAGGCTATATTTCGGGCGAAAAGCTTGATATTCGTGTCAATAGAGAAGGTGTTTTTAATATACTGAAAAATGATATCTATTCTCTTGTTGATAAGAAGAATGAACAGATAAAGGCGATTGAATCGGAAAGGGACATTCTCTCTGACTATATGGCAGATATTTCACATCAGCTGAAAACTCCGATTACTTCCATGATGATTATGGCAGATTTACTGGAAGATGCAGAATCTGAAAAACAGGCAGAGTTTATTCATAACATTCAATTTTCATTAAATAAGATGGAGTGGCTTGTAGAGGCGCTCCTTAAAATGGCAAAACTTGATGCCCATGCGATTGATTTTATAAAAAAAGATATCCATACATCGGAACTTCTTGAAGCCGTAAAACCATCGGTTGCAATACTTCTTGATATCAATAATCAGACAATGGAACTGAAAAATGATTGTGCCATACATTGTGATAAACGCTGGACGGTTGAAGCACTTACGAATATTATAAAAAATGCTATTGAGTATTCACCGAAAGATAGTGTTATAGTGGTAGACAGCGGAGAAAATCCTATGTATAGCTGGATTTCAGTAAAGGACAGCGGCAGGGGAATGGACAGAACAAAGTATGCAGCCCTCTTTAAGCGATTTGAAAATTCCACGAGTGAAAATGGATTTGGAATCGGTATGCCACTGGCACTATCCATTATGAAAGGGCAAGGTGGAGATATCGATGTCGATTTTGGAGGGAATGGAGAAGGCACTATTTTCATTCTTAAATTTTTTAAGTGACAAAATTGTCACAATAAAATTCTCTTTAGTCACGGAACAGTCATTTAGCATTGTTAGGATTGAAAGTGAAAAAGGAGTAAAATCCCTCTCCTCATCATAGGGTTCGGATTTTGCTTCGCAAAACAAGGAGGAATACAATGGCTGTTTTAGAAGTAAAAGATTTAACAAAGAAGTATGGTCAGGGGGAATCGGAAGTAATCGCACTTGACCATGTTTCGTTTTCTGTTGAACGAGGAGAATTTGTCGCAATCATAGGGGCTTCCGGTTCTGGAAAATCGACGCTTATGAATATGATTGGAGGAATTGATTATCCAACAAGCGGTTCGGTTATCATTGACGGAAACGGGATACAATCAATGAGTGAGGATGAACTTGCAATCTTTCGTAGAAGAAATCTGGGAATTGTATATCAGTTTTATAATCTGATACCTACCCTTACAGCAGAGGAAAATATTGTATTACCATGGAAACTTGATGGAAGAAAAGAGAATAAAGAACGTCTTTTGGAGATTGTAAATATGCTCGGGCTGGAAAAGCGGGAAAAACATCTGCCGGGACAGATGTCAGGCGGTCAGCAGCAGAGAGTATCAATAGGAAGAGCTCTTATTAATGAACCGGCTTTTATTCTTGCAGATGAACCGACGGGAAACCTTGATAGTAAGACAAGTCAGGAGATTCTTGATATTTTAAAGTTTACAAACCAGAAATACAATCAGACGATTCTTCTGGTCACACATGACGAAAAGATTGCACTGCAGGCGAATCGTATCATCACGATTGGCGATGGAAAAATTATAAAAGACGAGGTGATGAAGTAATGAAAATAACAGCACAGCTCGCCCTCAGCCAGATTAAATTAAATCGAAAAAGAACAAGGGGAAGTATTCTGGCAATTTCTTTATCAACATCGCTTGTTACAGCGGTCATGTGCTTTGCAACAAGCGGCAACAAAATGCTTACTGATTTTTTAGGACCGAAATATGGAAATTATGGTGGAGCATATTCCATGATAGTTGCAATTCCGGCTTTCATTTTGGGATTGCTGATTGCTTTTATGTCGATGACGGTTATTTCAAATATTTTTACTGCAAGTGCGAATAAGAGAATACAGGAACTTGGAATTTTAAAATGTGTAGGTGGAACTGGAAAACA
Source organism: Lachnospiraceae bacterium (assembly GCA_011959285.1). GTDB lineage: Bacteria > Bacillota > Clostridia > Lachnospirales > Lachnospiraceae > Suilimivivens. The sequence goes on from BLLW01000022.1 coordinate 10,323, forward strand.
GGTAAAAGAGACGGTCATTTATGAAGGCTTGTGGCTCTGTCTGGTAAGTATTCCTCTTGGTCTTATTTGGGGAACAGGCGTTGGATATTTTGGTGTAAAAATAACAGGATATTTTGTCTCAGATATAAATGAACTTTCTAAGAGCATTATCATGAGACCGATTTCGTTTTCTCTTTCATTTTATGTTTCTGTATGGACATATGTGCTTGCAGCATTTTTTGCTTTTCTTATTGTATTATGCTCTGCATATAAACCTGCAAAAAAAGTTGGAAAATTTACTGCACTGCAATGTATAAAGGGTGTTGCAGCAAATACAGACTTAAAAAAATCCGATGTAAACGATAGTTTTGTAGAAGCGATATTTGGATGTGAAGGAGCAATTGCATATAAGAATATAAAAAGAAACAAATCTGGTTATAAAGCAACGATACGGGCTTTGTCACTAGGAATTTTATTACTCTTGATAACAGGTGGACTTTCAAATCAGGCAAAAGAACTTAGAAATTGGATGGAATCAGATTCAGAAGAAATAGATGTGGATTACTGTTCTATCCGTGATATCGTAATAAATGAAAATACAGGAAAAAAAGAAGAACAAATCGGAGTTCCGATTTCATCTGAAACTTACAATGATATAATAAAGAGTTTGTCAGAGTATGCGAATACTGAAGTTTACGGAATCGGAAGCGATGCGTGTACCTATAATGCAATACTGAATAGGGATTTTCTTTCAGCGGATATGTTAGGGGTTCTTGATATTTTTGATAAGAATGGCGAAACAGAAGTTTCTCTTGTCGCTGTTGACAATAATCTTTATAAAAAATTATGTGACAGAGCAGGAGCGGATTATGGCAGCAATCTGTTAATAAACTGTTATCAGTATAATGACAACGGAAAAATAAAAACAATAAGTCCTTTCAATGAGAATACAACGAAAATTACATTAATAAATGCAGCAGATGAGCAGACAGAACTTAAAATCGGCGGATTTTTATATCAGGAAGATTTAAAAGAACAGGGATTTCATGAACTGAATCCGAATCCGGTAAGAATTGTTGTTCCTGATATAGATGCAAGATATTTCGACTGGTATAGCACGCCGGATGATGAACAGGCTTATACAGCATATGCCAGAAAAGTAATGGAAAGATATTATCCGATTCTCACAGAAGATTCCTATGTTAAGCAGGGATATGCCGTAAGAATAAGTCGTACCGATACAATGGTTAAAATGCTGAACGTAGCGATTGTATTGGCTGAAATCGTAATGTATGGTTTTGTTATCCTGCTCATTATTATGGGATTTACAAGTGTAATTAGTACACTGACAACAAATATCAGAATCAGAAGCCGTGAGTTTGCTGTTTTAAAGAGTGTAGGAATGACAAATAAATCACTTTGCAAAATGCTTTATAGTGAAAGTATTGTGTGCGTTATAAAAGCACTTGTACCCGGAGTTATACTGGGAACTGCAATTCCATTTGCCATTAACTTATCCATTCGGAAAGCTTTTCCGGTATTGTATCATATTCCATGGGTCTCATTGGTTGTTGGAGTATTTGCTTTGATTATTATTGTATTGTTCATTACTCGAACTGAAATTAATAAGCTAAAAAATAAAAGCATCATTGACGAAATAAGAATGGACGTTATGTAAATATGATTGGATTTATTGGGCTGTGTGTGCAAAATGTAAATTTTGCGAAGTCGCCCAAGAAAGTGGAATTGCAAAACAATAAAGAGGAAATTATAAAAGATTATCAGATGCCGAAATGTTCACCTTTGAACCGTATATCAGAATTTTCGATTCTAAATAGGGATATAAGAGAGAAGAAATCTATTATTTTGACAATACAAACTAAAAAATACGAAAAAAACAAACAAAAGATGATAAAAAAATATGGGAGTTATGCTGAAAATGTTTAAAAATTTTTTAAAAAATTGACAGTGCTTTTTTGGGGTGATATATTTGTCTTTAGAGAAAATAGGAAAAAAGTATCAGAAGATTTCTGCGAAAAATAGCAGGTTATAATCTGCTGAAGGGTCCGGTAAAGATTAAATGTCCAGTATGCAACCAACTACTACAACATGGACAGAAACCAGCGACGGCAAAACATTGATAAAGACAGTCATTGATTCTACTAGACAACGTTTTTCATCAAAGAAAAAAGAAATAATATAATAGAAAAGAAGTAAAGCACGTGGGCGGTTGTAAAATGAGTCTGGCGTTAGAAAGGAATACTCGTTTTGCAGCCGCTAGTATATATAATATTTAAAATAAGTACATCCATTATTTCCCATGCGGCATTACATGCGGCATTAATATAAGAAAACCAGTGGACTTTCTGTTTCTATTTATGTATAATAACATGGGTGTATTTATTATAAAAAAGTATGGTGGCAGATATGAGTGACTTTCCTTTTAACCAGATGCAGTCTAAAAAATCTGATAATGCAAAAAATATGGAACAGCAAATTCCCATGATAGAAAATCCAGAATATTCTGATGAGCAAAATCAGGAAATCCGTCTGGGAAAAGAAGAGGGGTTGGATGTTTCGATTTATTCCAAGCAAGAATTCAACTGGCTTCAGATGGAACAGATTCGTATGGGGCTTAAGGACAAGGTGAATGTTTTGGTCTATGCGAATCCGGCTTATAGCTATGACACAATGAAACAGATCAGACTCTCTTTCTACTCATCCATTGACCTTATTCCGTACTTGGATAGAGGGTTTGCGGATGATGAACTCGAACAGATCAGACTTTCTTTGGAGGAGGGGCTTGCTATCGATAGATGGCTTACCGACGATATGTATGCCCAGCAGATTCATGAGATTCGGATAGGGTTGTACGAAGGGTTGGATGTTGCACCGTATGCCAATGTAAAGTATAACTGGATGCAGATGCAGGAGATTCGCTTGGGAATCGAGAAGAAATTGAAAGTGTCCACTTATACAAATTATTTGTTCAACCATTGGCAGATGAAAGAAATACGGTTGGGGCTGGAAGCGGGGCTGGACGTATCTTCTTATGCCAAATTGATTTACTCCAGCAGTGATATGGTGGATAAGCGTTTGAATTTATTGAACAGGAAGGATACGAAGAAGTCTTCTGACAATGATTCAGCGATAAAAATTGATTCGCTGCGGACGAAAGAATTCAGTATTTTAATTGAGGATAACGGAAATAAGGCGTATGCATATATCCCGTGGGTTCCTGGCAACAGGGTCACTGAAGAAGATATTTTAAAGGATTTAGAGCTTAGGGGAATCATTTTGGGAATCAAACATGATGTCATTACTGAAATGATTCAAAAGCGAAGAATGAATGAAAAGATCCTTATTGCGGAGGGGACACCAGCACAGACAGGTAAAGATGGCTGGTATGAATTTTATGTAAGAATCGATTTGCCTAGGATTCCGGCGCCGCTGCCTGACGGAGGCGTTGATTATGTCAATATAGAAGCTTTTGAAATGGTTGAGGAGGGAGAAAAGCTTGCGGTTTACCATCCTGCTGAAAAGGGCATAGACGGCAAGAACGTATTTGGTGAAGTGATTCATGCGAATAATGGTCTTGAAAAAAAGCCGCTTAAAGGTGTGGGCTTTTCAATTGCACCGGATGGGGTGACTTACGTTGCCAAAATGAGTGGGAAGTTTGAGTACTTAAATGGCAGAATTGTGATTTCTAATATGATTGTTGTACGTGAGGATGTCACAGCGGTTACAGGTAAGCTTGAGGTGGACGGCTCGGTATATGTAATTGGCAGCGTTTATTCCGGCGGATATATCAAGGCGGCGGGGGATATCATCATTGAGTACAATGTGGAGACGGCAAGGCTGATTGCAGGCGGTAATGTCATGATAAAAAAAGGAAGCTGTTCTAAGCGCGACTGCTTTATTGAAGCAGGCGGTGAAGTATCCGGGAGTTTCTTTGAAGCTGCGAATATTAATGCAGGAGGCAATGTCAAAGCCAACTATATTATGAACAGTAATATTAATACCTTGGGAAGGGTGATCGTATCTGGAAGCAAGGGAGTGCTGCTGGGAGGAAAGATATGCGCCGTAAAAGGAGTAGATACATATAATCTTGGAAACAGTTCCCATATCAAGACGTATCTGGATATAGGTCGAAATGAGATCTATGAGAAAGAGCAGGTAAAATTTGCGGAAAGAAGAGAACAGATTTTAAGCGAATTATCAGCACTAGAAGAGGGATGGAATAAGATATTGAAGGCGCTTCCGACTAAAAAGGAACTTGCGGAGGAGGCGCTGAAAAAGTTGAATTATTCAATTGTGGCAAAGGATCATGAATTAGCTGATTTAGATGCAGAGATTTCCAAGCTTGCCAATATGACGGATCAGGACATGAGAGCGCCTGTCTGTGTCAGGGGCAGTGCATATGAAGGAAGCGTTATTCAAATTAATTCCATAAAATACATGCTTCCGGCGCAAGTGAACAGAATTATTTTTAAGCTTCGGAACAAAACTGTAGTAATGGTCAAACTATAAAATAAAGAAAGTATGGATGGGACATGAAGCGAGATACAATCTTAATTATTGATGATGATGATATCAGCCGTACGATTTTAGCGGATATTTTTCGGGATGAGTACAAAATTCTAGAGGCGAGTAATGGAAAAGAGGGAATTGAGCTTTTGAGGAAAAACGCCAATTCGTTAGCCGTTGTTCTATTGGACTATACAATGCCAGTCATGGATGGTTTTCAAATGTTGGAGTATTTAAACAAGAGGCAGCTGCTGACATTGCTTCCATTTGTTATGATCACAAGTGAAGAATCTCCTGAATTTGAAAGAAAAGGTTATGAGTACGGCGTAGTAAGCTACATTAAAAAGCCATTCAATGCTGAAGTCGTGAGGCAGCTGGTTGAAAATGTACTTTATTTCTTTCAGTATAAGCTTAAGCTGGAAATCACAGTTAAAGGTCAGGCAGATAAGCTTACAAAGCAAAATGCCGTGTTAAAGAAGCAGGCTACGCAGCTCCGCCATATGAACGAGGTGATGATAGATGCTTTAAGTAATATCGTTGAATTCAGGAATTTGGAATCAGAACAGCATATAAAGCGAGTACGTGGATTTTGCATTTGCCTTGGAACGTGTGTGATGAATCTGTATCCGGAATATGAGCTTACGCCTGAGAAGGTGGATTCGATTGGAAAAGCTTCAGGGCTTCATGATATTGGGAAGATTGTAATTCCTGATAATATCATTTTGAAACCTGGTAAGTTGACGGAGGATGAGTTTGAAGTCATAAAGTCCCACACTACAAAGGGGGCTGAAATGATAAAAAAAGTGGTTCATTTGGACGATCAGATGTTTTGTGATTATGCATATGATATTGCAAGACATCATCATGAAAAATATGATGGAAGTGGATATCCTGACGGTCTGAAGGGAGAAGAAATCAGCATTGCGGCACAGATTGTTGCTTTGGTCGATATATACGATGCATTGACTTCAAAGCGCGTCTATAAAGCGGCGTACAGTACGGAAAAGGCCTATCAAATGGTTATGAATGGGCAGAGAGGTATGTTTTCTCAAAAACTGTTGAAAGTGTTTACAGAAGTAAGACCAGAATTTGAAAAGCTTGTGAAAAAACACAGCGATACCGAATGATCCCTTTTTCAGATTAGTACCCGGATATTTTGATTGCCGTATAAGCGCGGCTGTAATAATCACTTAGTTTCTCGGCAAGAGCGACAGAAGCCTTATTTTGTGTATTCCAGCTGGGGTATAAGTTTCGATTTAAACATTCCAGGATTAATTTTGCGCCACATACACTGGCAAGGCCTTTGCGGCGGTATTCTGCTCTGGTATCGAATTGTGGAAGTTTGATACCAGATCGGAACTAAATGTTTCATTTCTGCACATTTTAAATAAGGATTCGCCAATCATACAGAGCGTATATTTGTCGGGCAGAGAAGAAATAATCAGCCCCAGTCTTTTTTATCAAAAACCCAAGGTTCTTTCTTGATGGCGTAGCGGGAGGCGATGTTTGCCCTACCGTCATAGATTTTTCCCATAATACCCTGCAGACAGGACCAAATCAGGGGTGTTCCCAATTTCCAAATAGTTGCACGGCTTTTTCTTTTGCTGTAAGTTCAAATATCATTAAAATCTCCTTTCTCAAAAGCAGAAATGAATAAGTATATATACTTTACTATATTAGATGGAAGATAATACATCACTAGTAACAGTTCAGCGGCTGTCCTGCCTTTACCAGATGATTTCACGTGGACTGACAGGTTTAGAAGGACTGCTCGTGCATTTAGAGAAAAGAAAGGCTTTAGAGCACAGGATCATTGACGAGATCTTTAAGGAGAATACGTTTGTCGTGCAGGCGAAACATTATGTATTAGAGGATATAAAAAGGGGGAGGGGCAATTGATGAATACAGAAATAATCAGAGGCTACTACAATCAGGATGCGCTTCGAGGCAGTTTTAACCAGCTTGCCCGCCAAACCTTTGACGGGCTGGATTTTGAAGCGTGGTATCGGGATGGGTATTGGAGTGAGTGCTATGACCCTCACTCTATTGTGATAGACGGGAAAGTAGTCGCGAATGTGTCCGTCAATTTCATGGATTTTTTCTGGAATGGTCAGAGAAAGCACTTTATTCAGCTGGGTACTGTGATGACAGCTGAGGGCTTTCGGAATCAAGGGCTGATTCGGCAGATTATGGATGGAATAGAGGAAGAATTTGGGCAGAAGGCGGACGGCATATATCTGTTTGCAAATGACAGCGTCTTAGATTTTTATCCTAAGTTTGGCTTTAAAAAGGTAATGGAGCACTGCTATACAAAGCCTTTTTCTATATCCGAAGGCAGTAGCGCGATACGGATTTCCATGCAGGAACAGGGGGAAAGGAAAAGGCTGGAGGATGCCATGCGCAGAAGTGTTTCTTACAGCCGGTTCCGCATGGTGGATAATGACAATCTGATTTTCTTCTATCTCACCGGTCCCTTGCGGGATTGTGTTTACTATGACTGCAGGCATGATGCCTATGTGATTGCGCAGATAGAGAAAGAGGTGCTTACCGTGCATGATATTTTTTCGGAAAAGAAATATCCTGTGGATGATATCCTTGCCGCATTTGGCAGGGGTATAAGGCTGGTCAGGTTTGGGTTCACGCCGATCGATGCGGAAGAATGTGAGGTGGAAGCATACAGGGAAGAGGACTGCACATTGTTTGTCAAAGGGACTGGATTGGAGGATTTTGAAAAAGACAAAGTGATTTTTCCTACATTGTCCCATGCGTAGAAGGGGTGATACACGGTGCAACGGGGTCGCGGTTCTGAAGACGGCATAGTGCACCTCTTCATTGGCGACTTCGTGTAAAATGCTGCCTGCCCAGGACACAAGATGCTGGGTCAAAAATTAGTTTTGGACTATCTGTCCAATGACAATCAAGTAAAATCTTGTTATCCTTTTATTACAGATTAAGGGGTGATGGGATGCTGTTTCTGATTGATTATGAAAATGTTGGCAATGCAGGAATGAAGGGCTGTAACTATCTTGATGCACAGGATCAGCTGATCGTTTTTTACAGCGAAGCGAAAAAGCACATGGAGCAAAGGAGCCTAGAGAATATCACAGCTTCCGGGTGCACCTTTGAGATATGCAAGCTTTGCAAGACAGGGAAGAATGCGCTGGACTTTTACATTGCGTCCAAGCTGGGAGAGCTGATAGGAGAGGGATATGGGGGGATTGCAGCCGTGGTCAGCAGTGACGGCGGGTTCCAGGCGGTCAGAGACTATTGGGAGAAGCGCTCAGACCGTAAGAGACGGATCGTCCTATCCTCCTGCATTGAAGACGCCATCGTAAGCGGCAACGAAAACAACGAGCGGACGAGAGAACTTAAGCGTCTGCGCGAAAAGCTTCCAATCGGCAGTTTTTATTCGGCTTATGCCGAGCGGACAAGAATCAAGGTCATGTTAAAGGAATTGTTTAAAGATACCCCGTACGAGAACAGGATAGAAGATATCCAGAATATGATAGAGGGAAAAGAAAAAAGTTCCAAAGTAATTTACTTAAGCAGCCTGCATTTGTTCGGAAAAAAGGGCGGTTTGGAAGTTTATAACAGAATCAAGGCGGGTAATGCGCTTCAAAAAGCAGAACATGCTTGACTATAGATGAATATGAGGTTGACATTACTTATTTCATTTGATTAAATGAGATTGTGTTAACACACTAGGAAAGAGAGGAAAATTGCATGAAGAATTATACGAAGAAGGATCTTGTGGTGGCTGCATAGAGGCGGCTATTGCAAACATAATAAGAATGATTGTTATAGCCGTTTGTGACCCAAAGAAATATTTTTAGGAGGGCTATCATGGGCTATATAAGGGCAGAAGATGTTCTGCCGGAAGAAGTGATTGACCTGATTTGGCAATATGTTGACGGCGAATTGGTCTATATCCCCCGAAAGGGACAGAAACGCTGCTGGGGTTCTGTAACGGGCGCCCGCGACAATCTGAAACTACGAAACGAGAGCATCTATACACAGTATATGAAGGGGATATCGGTCCAGGAACTTGCAGCCTGCTATTGTCTGTCGGAGAAAAGCATACAGAGAATCATCAGGGAATTAAAGAAATCGCCTCCTTCTGAGAGCCATATATTAAGAGCCCTCAAAGGAGGAAAATAAATTGAATAGAGAAAATAAAAGAAAAACCTTTGAAAAAGGGTATTATAAGAATCATGCCTGCAAGGATACCTTTACCTGTAAAGTATGCGGACGGGAAGTGGTGCCGGAGGGTGCAGGAAGTGATCACAGAAATCATTGTCCGAATTGCCTGACTAGTCTGCACGTCGATATCAGACCCGGGGATCGGGAGGCAGACTGCGGCGGATACATGGATGCAGTGGCAGTGTGGGTGAGGAAGAACGGTGAATGGGCAGTCATCCACCGGTGCAGGATGTGCGGAGCGTTCAGCTCTAATCGGGTAGCGGCGGATGACAATCCCATGAAACTGATGTCGATTGCCTTAAGGCCGCTTACCTTGCCGCCTTTTCCGGTGGAGCGGATTGAAGAGATGACCCGCCTGATGGGCGGAGACGGAGAAATAAAATTTTAAAAAAGCAGGTCGCGGCTTGTGCCGATGACCTGCTTTTTTTAACAAGCCGCCTCAAGAAGCGTGGCGGCGTTTCCTTAGAACTTTTGACAGGGGCAAGGTGACATGTGTATAATAAAATCCAGAGGTGGATATTGATTTATATATAGAAGAAAGGCAGAGTATGCCGAGAGAATAGGAGCGCGGAAGATGGAAAGAGTGATAGAAAAATTTCTTGAATATGTCAAAATGGATACCCAGTCGTCGGAGGAAAGTACATCTGTGCCTTCCACCGCCAAACAGCATGATCTTGCAAAGCTTCTGGTAAGGCAGCTTAAGGAGATGGGAGCGGAAGAAATCACATATGATGAGGAACATTGTTATGTGTATGCTTCGGTTCCGGCTTCCGATGGATGCAAGGAGGCGCCGGTTCTGGGCTTTATTGCGCATATGGATACCGCTCCGGCGGTGAGCGGGGCAGGGGTAAAGCCGAGGATAGTGGAAAATTATGATGGAAATGACTTGGTGCTGAATGAAGAAAAGCAGGTCGTGATGAAGGTGGCGGACTTTCCGGAGCTGGTTTCCTATAAGGGAAAAAGGCTGATTGTGACGGATGGGACTACGCTGCTGGGGGCGGACGATAAAGCCGGCGTTGCGGAAATCATGGCAATGGCTGAATATCTCCTGGAACATCCTGAAATTGTCCATGGCAAGATACGCATTGGATTTACGCCGGATGAAGAGGTGGGTGCCGGTGCGGATCACTTTGATGTGGAACTCTTCGGTGCAGACTATGCCTATACGGTAGACGGCGGAAGGCTGGGAGAACTGGAATATGAGAATTTCAATGCGGCAGGGGCAAAGGTAGCTGTCCAAGGCAGGAGCGTCCATCCGGGGGAGGCGAAGGATAAGATGTGCAATGCAATTTTAATCGCGCAGGAGTTCCAGATGCTGCTCCCTGCTTCAGAAAATCCTATGTATACCTGCGGATATGAGGGATTTTACCATTTGGACCGATTAAGCGGTACGGTGGAAGAGGCGGAAGCGGAATATATCATCAGGGACCATGACAGGGAAAAGTTTGAGAAAAAGAAGGCGTTCTTTTTACAGACCGGTGAATTTTTAAACAAAAAATACGGGGAAGGGACCGTTACAATCGACCTGAAGGATTCTTATTATAATATGAAAGAGATGATAGAAAAACATATGCATCTGGTGGACAATGCGAAACAGGCGATGGAGGAGCTTAGCATTTCACCTGTGGTGGTTCCCATCAGGGGAGGGACGGACGGAGCACGGCTTTCATTTATGGGGCTGCCCTGCCCGAATCTCTGCACGGGGGGAGCGAACTTCCACGGAAAATTTGAATATGCCTGTGCGGACGATATGGAAAAAATTGTGGAACTGCTGATTAGGATAACGGAAAAATACAGTGGAAAAATGTAGGAAACGGCAAATCAATGAAGACGGAACGACTCTATGCCATTACGGTATATTTACTGAATCATGGAAGGACAAGCGCAAGTGAATTGGCAAAGCATTTTGAAGTGTCGCTGCGTACGATACAGCGGGATATAGACTCCTTATGTCTGGCAGGGATTCCGGTTATCGCGGTTGCGGGGGCGGCAGGCGGTTATGAGATATCTGACCGTTTCGAGTTAAATAAAGAATATGCTACGGCGGATGATTATTCCCGTATTTTGATTGCCCTTCAGGGGCTGGCTTCGGTTACCAGCGATCCAAAAGTAAAATACACAGCGGAAAAGATTGCTCGTGTATCAAAGCCGGAGGATCAAGGTATCGTGCTGGACTTTTCTGTTCTGCGGGAGGGGGAATCTGCCGTCTTGCAGCAATTGCAGAATGCAGTAGCTTTAAAGCATATGGTGGAGTTCTTTTATACAAATAATAATTATGAAACCCGGATACACCGGGTGGAGCCTATTGCGGTCTTGTACAGGTGGTATGCATGGTATCTTCTCGCTTATTCAAAGGTAAAAAAAGATTACCGTACCTACAAATTGGTGCGGATGCGCGCATTAAAGATAACGGATCAGCCCTTTGAAAAGGGGCACGAATCGGCAAGTGAGATTTTAGAGAAGATGGATCGGACTGATTCACGCAGCTACACCCGGATATTGATTAAGTGTGCGGAACCTGCAAAAGTGAGGATTATAGAATATTTGAAAGGTACGATTGTGCAGGAATTTCCTGATGGCGGTGCATTGATTCAGGCGATGGTAGTTGAAAATGAGCAATTCTGGTTGGGAACACTTTTATCATTGGGCGATAAGGCGGAGATTATTGAACCAGAAGAAATCCGCTGCCGGGTATTGGATGCGGCGGAAAAAATCGTTTCTTTATATACAAACTATGACATCTAGTTGTCATATATGCTGTGGTATACTGCTGAAAAAAGAGTTGGAGGTATTGTAATGACAAATCCATATGAAACTTGTCCGATATTTGAAAATGAAAGTTATCTGATAAGGATGATTGACGAAAGCGATGCGCCGGACCTTCTGCTGGTGTATTCCGATGAGAAAGCGGTGCCCTTTTTTAACAGTGATAACTGCGGAGGGGATGACTTTTACATGACGCGCTTAGAATATGTGCAGGGGGCAATCAAGGCATGGCAGGAAGCATATGAGAGAAGGGAGTTTGTGCGCTGGTCGATAATCGACAAAAAGGCGAAGCAGGCGATTGGAACCATTGAACTATTCAACCGTCATGCTGAAGACTACTTTAACGACTGCGCTATCCTGCGGCTGGATCTTAGAAGCGATTATGAACGCAGAGAGGTGATTTATGAAATCGTATCTCTTATCGCGCAGCCGGCTTTTGAGATGTTTGACTGCCGGATGATTGCAACGAAGATTCCTCCCTTAGCCTCCTTACGCAGACAGGCGGCGGAGGAATGGGGCTTTGCGTCTTCTTCTGAAAGACTGATCGGACATGACGGAACGGCTTACACGGATTACTTTATCTTGCGAAAAAAATGATACTTAGTGTATAATTTCATTTATAGGAGGGTGAGATATGAGTTTAAGTGAAAAAGAGAAACAGGAATGGGAAGATGCACTGAGGGAAACAGAATTGCTGAAAGAGGGAGATTCCATAGTGGAATATGTGAAAGGCGATTACTGGTCCTTTGGTCAGAACAGAGGCAGATACTTTTTTACCAATGAATCTTTAATCTTTATAAGCGGATTTGGCGGTACGACTGCTGTTATGCCTTACCGCAATATCAAGGAAATCAAAAAGTGCTTCGTGGGTCCATTTATCCCGACGGGAGTCAAGCTGACAGTGTTCGACGAGAAAAAGGGAAAGAATAAGAAACATAAGCTGTCCTTGATGGGAAGAAAGAAATGGATGGAGTATCTTTCCAAACAGTCCGGCGTAGCTCTTTAAAGCACAAAAAGGAGATATACTTGCAAAAGATGCAGGTGTATCTCTTTTTTGCGTATGGTATAATATGTATGAAAACGGATGCGGCAGGTACCAGAGAATAAATTGAAAGAGGTACGAGTGTGAAAGAAACCAGAGAGGAAATTAAAAATTATTTGAAGAAGTATCACGCACAGGAAATAAAACTGCTTTGTGGAGTGGTTATTCAAGTGCTTCCTAGTAATCATGACTTTAGAATTGCAACGGGTTCAGATGAAGGGGATATTCGCAAGGTGATAGAAAGGGAGTGCGAGCGGAAAATTCTTTTTTCTAATGAAACCATCATCAGCAAAGACGATGCAGAATTATTTCGTATGATAGATGAACTTGATTACAAACAGACGAAGTTAGGGAAAACGAAGCAAATAGAACTTATGGCGGGAGTACTGGGGAGTGATACGCTATTTGAAGGTTTTTGCCTTGCTTTTCACGATTCGGACGACAGTTTGGAGGAATTTTGCAAATTGTGCGGATGCGCAGGGCGCTATCAAGAATGTGCACTTGAACCAGTGTACAGAAAAAGGAGAAAATACGGCAGGTTAATTGCTGAATATGCAACGGCAGCGGCAAACCTATATGGCGTAATACATATTGTTGAACTTGAGGAACTGATCTGGGAATATGAAAGATCATTCAGAGATTACAAGGGATATGCAAGAGAGACAGGAAGTTATCAAAATACGATTATGTTCACGCCGGAATTTATTGGTACTTATACGCTGCACAACTTGGTGGGAAATGTAGTGGCGGCTGTCTGTACGACTTTGGATGGCTATATTCTGCATTTGTGCTTTAAGGAGGACTATGAATGGGAACAGCAGAAGTTTATTCATCACTTTAAAGGGGTGAACAGGGAGCTTACGGAAGATGATCTTGGCAGATTTTTTTGCAGTTGTGATACTTCCTTTAGGGTACTGCATGATCTTGCAAGTGAAAAAGAAGTCTATTTTCCGGAGAAGAAAGAGTTCCTGCGATATGTAGATGAAACATATTATGCAGAGAATCTCGCTTGCAAAAAGATGCGGCGCTACATAGAAAAGAATTTTATGAGTGCATTTTCCCAAGCAGCAAAACAGGAGGAAATCACTACTGCACAGTGTATAGATGATTTCATGTATGAAATATGTGTGCAGGCTTCGGATAGGAATGATGCAGGAATAGAACGGGATGTAAATGATTTTGTACAGTTCCTTTTTGAATCGCTGGAGGCATATGATGTTCACTTTGACGGTACGGAACAGGAAAATGAACTTTTAGGATATGCAATGAATGTGGCAAATTCGGTAAGATTGTGGATAAATCATGGATGCACTCCCCAGGAAGTCAGGAGACAGATGCAGGCTCATCCAGAGGAAACGGTCATTGTTCCGGGAAGCTCCCATGCTGCCGTTTTCCTGGCGGAAGGAAAATCAGAGATAGAGAAAATGGGTTTTCATGTGGATCTGGATGCATCGGCGTCACAAATACCGATATTTGGGTTTGCTCAAGGGGCAGATGGAGAAATGAAGAAAGGGGTTAAAAAAATTTATCCCAATGATCCTTGTCCCTGCGGCTCTGGCAAAAAGTATAAAAAGTGTTGCGGAAAATGAGAAAATAGAGGAGAGAAGGTATTGAATTCACAGTATATTTGGACGATATATAATTTAAGCACAGGGATGTGCTAATAAGTATACAAGGATGTGATGAAATGAAAATTGGAGAAGCGCAGCAGATTTACAGGGAACAGGTGAAGGAATATCGGACACAGAAGGTTGCTTTATCCAAGGAATTAAAGGATATTCAGTCAAGAATGAAGCGTGAGCCGGAGAAACAGGAAGAGTATGCTTCTAAGGCGGCTACTTTGGAACTGACTTTAAATGCATTGGATGAAAAGCAGACGGAGTATCAGGATTATTTAAGCAAACTGGCAGATCAGTACTGTGCATACTGGAATGCAACGGTGGCGGATCAACAGGCAGACGCAGCAGCTGAATATGCGGAAGATATGGGGAAAATGATGGAAGTTGCCCGCCGCATCATGAAGGGCGGAATCGTGCCGGCTTCAGATGAAAAAAAGCTGATGGAGTTCAGTTTTGAGATGTACCAGACGGCAAAGAATATTGGAGCCATGGTGCAGCGCCAGAAAAGAGAAAAATATGATTCCCTTTGGGGGGATGAAGAAGAAAAAGAGTATGACGATCCGCGGGAAGTGGCGGAGAATGGAACTGCCCCGGCAGGGGCACCGGATGTGGTGGATGTTGCGGAGACGATGGCGTCTGTTACAACGGCGTCTGCGACACCGGCGGAATAATGATTTCTTTTGACTTACATAGAAGTGTCTCATGAATTGTGGCATTTGTTGTGATGTATTTTATTCGATTTTTTAAGGATAAGAGAAAACGAAAGGATTTGATGAGCAATGATCTGTCGTATGCGTATCTGGAAGAGGATGCGTATTTTCAGGCGAAAGAAAAGTTAAGGTAGATTGAGGGACCAGGGAAGGTATCATAATGAATAAAAAATCAGCTTTAATATTATGAATAATGCCCATTCTCAAAATATAGATTATATTATATGATAATCGCACGGTGAGAGCGGCGGTATGCAAGGAAGAAAGAATAGTTGTGACTGCAGGCAGAGATTATATCATAATAACTTTGAAGGTGAGTGGAAAATGGCGAAGAAATCAGTAGTAGAAAGTAAGAAAAATGATGTGAAAAGGGCAGCACAAAGTCAACGTGCAGGAGATGTTTTTCAAAAGAGATTTGACAAGCATCGGGAGGAATTTCACAAGCTGTATGTATCTTTGTATGGGGAGGATGCCAGATTTGAAGAGCTATGCAGCCACATGCGCCAGTTCTTTGAAGAAAGAGGTAAGGAGTTGAAAGCGCTGGATGCGCAGCGGGAGAAGGATCCGAATTGGTACAAGCAGAATGATATGCTTGGCATGATGTTTTATATTGACAACTTCGCGGGGAATATGAAGGGGGTGGAATCTAGGCTTGATTATATTGAGAGATGTAATGTCAATTACATTCATCTGATGCCTTTTTTAGATACGCCGGAAGGGCGTTCGGACGGGGGCTATGCGGTGTCGGATTTCAGAAAGGTTCAGGAAAAGCTGGGTTCCATGGAGGATTTGGAAAGCCTTACTGCCGCCTGCCATAAAAAGGGCATCAATGTCTGTATGGATTTCGTGATGAATCATACCTCTGAGGATCATGCGTGGGCAAAAAAGGCGCGTCAGGGTGAGGAAGAATATAGGGACCGTTACTTTTTCTTTGAAAATTCCTATGAACCGTCTTTATATGAGAAAACGGTGCCTCAGGTATTTCCCACGACGGCTCCGGGGAATTTTACATGGCTTGCGGATGCAGGACGCTTCGTGATGACCACATTTTATCCTTACCAGTGGGACTTGAATTATAAAAATCCTATCGTGTTCAATGAAATGATGTACCATTTTCTTTACCTTGCCAATAGAGGAATTGATATTATCCGCATAGATGCCGTTCCTTATATATGGAAGGAACTGAACACGCCTTGTCGGAATCTTCCGCAGGTGCATGCCATTGTGCGTATGATGCGCATCATAAGTGAGATTGTATGCCCGGGGATTCTTTTGCTCGGCGAGGTGGTGATGGAGCCGGAGAAGGTGGTGCCTTATTTTGGAACGGTGGAAAAGCCGGAATGCCATATGCTCTACAATGTCACCACGATGGCGACCACATGGCATACTGTGGCGACGAGGGATGTGCGTCTATTGAAAAAGCAGCTCGATATCGTGAGTTCTCTGCCGAAGGAGTATGTATTCCTTAACTATCTCCGCTGCCATGATGATATTGGATGGGGATTGGATTATGGAACCTTGATGACAGAGGGGATCGGTGAACGTTCCCATAAGCAGTACCTAAACGATTATTTCCAGGGATATGCGGGGAGCAGCAACAGCCGTGGGGAGCTTTATAATGCGGATCCGGTTACAGGAGATGCCAGATTCTGCGGAACGACAGCATCCATGTGCGGTATAGAAAAGGCTGGATTTGAAAAGGATGACGCTGCAATGGCGAAAGCCATCAAGCTGGTTATAATGTTACATGCGTATATGTTTATGCAGTCAGGGATTCCTGTGCTTTACAGCGGAGACGAAGTGGCGCAGGTCAATGATTATTCTTACAAGGAAGATCCCAATAAGGCAGTGGACTCCCGGTATATTCACAGGGGCGCTATGAATTGGGAACTTGCGCGGAATATTGATGATGCGGATACCGTGGAGGGAAAAGTGTTTGCAGGATTAGCCAGATTAGAGCAGATTCGCAAGAGCGAAAAGGTATTTGTGTCGAGTGCGGTTACATGGACGATTGAGACATGGGATCAGTCGGTACTTTGTATTGGAAGGTACTTTGAGGGAGAAAAAATCATTGGTCTGTTTAATTTCAGCGAGTTTGACAAGACAGCGTGGATCAATGAGACAGACGGCAATTATGTAGATTTGATTTCGGGACAAAAGAAAAATCCGGTGGGAGTTGATATACCGGCTTATGGATTCTTCTATTTAAAAAAATTATAAAGTTCAGGATGTGACAAGGGCGCCGCATATAAACGGCGCCTTTGATTACGATAAGCCGGCTCGCAAAGCGTGACGGCGTTCGTTATAATAAGCAGTCTTACAAAAAGTAATAGCGATTGTTGTTATGCCATTAAATCGATGTTTTCTCCGGAAGCAGGAACCGGGATTTCCATAGGCGTTACTGGCACTTCCATTCCGCTAAGCTCCAGCGAGACAGCGTCAGATGCATTGGAATTTGAATGGGAAGAGGCTTCCTGCTTTTCCTTTGCCAATTTTTCAAACATGGCTTTTAAATACTTCATATCAGCTTCCATGATATCGCGAAGTTCTTCCGCCCGGTGCTTTTTCTTAAGCAGCTCCAGATCTTCAGGATCCAGGCTGCGCTCTTCGGTGGGCATGAGTTCATCGGACAAAGCTTCCAGACCATCGGTATCTGACATGGCGCGTTCTAATTCCTGAAGCTGCTCTTCTAATTCCTGCATGAGTTCTCTTAATTCTTCTTCGCTCAGACTAGTATCTTCCAGCTCTTCAAAAGCCTCTTCCTCCCAATCCATTTCAAGCATTTCTTCGTCCAGATCGCCTTCGCATACACCGCCGCTTTTTTTGGCATTTTCTTCCTCACGCAAATGTTTCATTCGCTTCCGGGCGACCCTTGTCAGCTGTTCTGCGTGCAGGATAGCGCTTTGCACTTCTTTGTCATCATACTCACCAGTACGCAATTTAGAACGAAGTCCCATAACTTTGATAAATGCTTTTGACATGACTTGCCTTGCATTGGAGGAGGTTCTTGTCCGCATAATTAGTGTGGAGATCTCTTTAAAATTATACTGAAGACGTTTCAGCTTCTTTTGGGCGGGCTTTCTGACGCTCATGGTTCCCACAACAGAACCGTTCGGCTTTTTGAAGGTGTATTTAGTTACATTGGAATTGCCGCCGCCAATCATCATACTCATACGCATACCTTATTCCGTTATATTCAAGGGGCTCGCATTGAAAGATGTATAAGAAGAAACGATATGAATGTAAAATAGTTCTTATAGTCAGTCCTATCCTTGAACATAGTTGGGAAATCCTTTTCCTGTTTCTATAAGTTATATAATATATCGGCAGTTTTACAGTATGCAGCTAGTCATTAAAATATGGTTTCGTTGCATTTTTCCTGCATTTGGTGTCTGCATGCAGCTTTGACGGTACAGCCATTTCCATCCAGCTTCTTTTGCGGTATGAATTGCGGTTAAGTAGGAGTGTCGCGAGGATGGAGAGAGTGTAGTGACAAATGACTCGTTGATGTGTTAGACTAAATTAAATATTTGGAAGTGAAAGGGCAGGAGAAATGACTAGGCAAGAAATGGCAGATGAATTATTTGAGGCAGGGAAAGAAGTCAAGCGGAGTTTTCTGGGGGTGGCGGAGGCATCCCGTAAGGGAGACGGGATGGATGAGACTGTTTATGTTCAGTGTGTACAGATCTTGAAGAATTTGAATGTGCTTTATCAAACTATAGAGACAGGTGGGGAGCGCTTTGATCTGGCGATAGAAGAGCTTACCAATAGAGCATCTGATTTGTCTGACAGGGCTGGGGAAGATGAATTTGTTTCCATGTTTGTGTCGGTGCTGGATGGCATGCTCATGAATACGATAAAATTTCGTCAAAGATACTGCCTAATCCGGCGAAATGATGGGATTCCGGGGCTTGCTTCTCATATAATAACTAACTTGGGACAGATAGCAGCAAGTTTGGATCAGGGATATATTCCAGTGATCGATACGATTCATGCGGATAATATAATGACTGATTTGAGCAGACAGTATGCAGTGAATGCATGGGAATTATATTTTGGACAGCCGATTATTTCTTTTTCACAAGTGGCGAGGGAGGATAAGGAGGTAAAGGTATTGGAGGGCATTCCGGGGTTCATGCCAAGTTATGATATGGATTGTCTGATGAATCCAAGGCTGATGGCATTTTGGAGAGGTATCATGAAAAAATATATGCCTGTGTCAAAGACGCTTTATGATAGTGTCAGGGAATGCCTTGACAGGCTGCCGTTTGGAAACGGAGAAAAAGTCCTCGGTGTTTTGTGCCGCGGCACAGATTATACAAATATTCGTCCCTTTAATCATCCGGTGCAGCCGCCTCTTAAGGAGGTCTTGGAAAAAGCAGAGGAATTTATGCAGCAGTATCGGTGTGATTACTGTTATCTTGCCACTGAGGATCAGGAGATATTACAGGCTTTTCAAAAAAGATTTAAGGATAAGCTGTTAACGACGCAGGAAATCTACTATGCACCAGATTTAGCGGATACGATTAATGATGCTAACCGCAGACGCAGCATTGACCTTCACCAGAAAAATATGGAATATTTGACAGCACTGACGGTATTGTCAAAATGTGGATACTTTATAGGCGGACGCACCAGCGGAACGGTGGTTTCCCTCCTTCTTTCTGAAGGGTTTGCAGCAGAATACATATGGGATTGTGGGCGCTATGGTATAGATGATGTGTTGACACTGAAATCTTACATATGCTGACCGGAACTTTCAGAGGCAGTAGTTAGAGTAAGAGGAAGTTAAAAAGACAGATATGGTGATCTATCAGGATTTGGGAACCAAAAGAGGTTGAGGAAATGATTTATTTGTCACAGTTTCGTTTTCCCCACAGGGAGCGTGAATATGATTTTGTATTTGGTCAGAAAAGGACCTGTTACGATACATACTATCCTTTTCAGATTGTGTCGAAGCATGGGCTTGAAGTACTGGACTTTGAACCAGTCACGATTCTATATGGAGGGAATGGTTCCGGAAAGACTACAGTACTAAATGTCATTGCCGAAAAGCTGGGACTGGAACGGGATACGTTATACAATCGGTCTGATTTTTTTGAAGATTACACGAAAATGTGTGATTATGAGACTTTGAGGGAAATACCGGCGGGCAGCAGGATTATTACCAGTGATGATGTGTTTGATTTTATGTTGAATTTAAGGAGCATGAACGAAGGAATAGACCGAAAAAGGGAAGAACTTTTGAAGGATTATCTGGATGCAAAATATTCTCATTTTCAGATGAAATCGCTGGACGATTACGAGCAGTTAAAGAAAGTGACGATGGCGCGGGGGAATACCCAGTCCCGATTTGTGAGGAAAAGCATGAAGGGTAACATCCGGGAGCATTCTAATGGGGAAAGCGCGTTTCTTTATTTTGCGGAAAAGATTAAGGAGAATGGGCTTTATCTGCTGGATGAGCCGGAAAATTCGTTATCGCCGGAAAAGCAGCAGGAACTGCTTAGATTTTTGGAGGATTCAGCACGCTTTTTTGGATGTCAGTTCATCATGGCGACACATTCGCCCTTCCTGCTCTCCATGCGGGGAGCAAAGATTTATGATATGGATGAGGAAGTGGTGGATGTCAAAAGATGGAGTGAGCTGGCAAACGTACGGGCATACTATACTTTCTTCAAGGAACACGAAAAAGAGTTTTGGTAGAGCAGTTTCGACCGCAAGGGCTGCATTGTTGTAGATATATTAAAGTAAGATTGTGGATGAAAGTTTGAGAGGATTATGGTATACTTCGTATATAATGACGAGTCGTCGTGGCTTAGCAAACGCAGTATGGCAGGGGCATAAAGATGGCACTGTGGCTGGGCATGTGTGAGCAAAACGAGAGACGGAAATGGAGGAAAGTATGCACAAAGAAAATTTATCCGCAGCGGAGGCACTGGCAAAGCTGAAAGAAGGGAATCAGAGGTATTTGGAGGCTGAGACGAATCCCGGGAATGTATCGCCGAAGATCAGGCAGCTTACTTGCGATGAGGGACAGTCACCATATGCGATTGTGGTGACATGTTCAGATTCAAGAGTGATTCCTGAAAGTATTTTTTCAGCCGGAATCGGTGAGCTGTTCGTAATCCGTGTGGCAGGAAATGTTATGGATAAGCATCAGCTTGGAAGTGTGGAATACGCAGCGGATCATCTGGGATGTAAGCTGGTCGTTGTATTGGGGCATGAGCATTGCGGCGCTGTGGGGGCAGCAATCACCAGCGCACCGGAAGGGTATATCAAATATATAACCGATGAAATTTTGAAGGCAATCGGGGAAGAAAAGGATGAGCTTCGTGCGTGTCGCCTGAATGTGGAAAGAAGCGTGGCAGCAATTAAGGAAAGCCTGGGTATGCCGGAGGATAAATTGAAGGTATGCGGGGCGGTTTATAAGATTGACAGCGGGGCTGTTGAATTTATGAATGAATAGGTAGAAATGCTCTTGAACCTGGAATTGACAGGGGAGAGGGCATTTTTTATGGAGGAGGATGAGATGATAGGGATATATTTCAGTGGGACAGGAAATTCAAGGCATTGTGTGGAGAAGTTTTTGCAGGAGTATGAAGGGGAAGTAAGGGCATTTCCCATAGAAGACCGGGAAACGGCAGAGCAGGTTTATCAAAATGATGAAATTGTTTTTGGCTATCCGGTGCAGTACAGTGCGGTGCCTAAGATCGTTCAGGACTATATATGCGGGCATAAGGCGTTATGGAAGGGAAAAAGAATCTTTGTGATTGCAACTATGGGCGCTTTCAGCGGGGATGGAGCAGGGATATTGGCAAGGCTCCTGGAAACCTATGGAGCCGTTATAACAGGCGGTCTGCATCTGAAAATGCCGGACAGCATCTGTGATGAAAAGGTGCTGAAAAGAACCATGGAAAAGAACAGAAAAATTGTAGCGGATGGGGAGAAGAAAATAAGGCAGGCAGCAGAGCAATGTAAAAGTGGAAATCCGCCCCAAAATGGAATTGGTATATGGTGCCGTATGGCAGGTTTTTTTGGACAGAGATTGTATTTCGGCAGTAAGACAAAAAGGTATTCTGATAAGCTTAAAGTAAATAAAGAAAAATGTATTGGATGTGGGAAATGTGTGAAGTTATGTCCCATGGATAATCTTTCCATAGCGAACGGTAAAGCTGAGGCGGGGGATAGATGTACCCTATGTTATCGCTGTGTCAACCATTGCCAGGCACAGGCAATCACCCTTCTTGGAAAAAGGGTGGTGGAGCAAAGTACCATAGAGAAATATTTGTAAAGTGAATGAATTGACTTTTTGTAAGGCGGCAAGTATAATTTTACATATATGTCGATTATGAAAGAAATGGCGGATGGAGTGGAGTGTGCAGTTTTGTTTCCTGCCTGTGACGTAAATTATATTAAGAGGTAGTTTATGAAGGGAAAGAGCATAGGAAAAAGCATAAAGTTATTTTTATTTGTCAGCAGCATTGGACTTATTATACTTGGATTTGTCGTTTTCTCATGGATGGGAATGGAAATGAGCAACAAAAGCGAGGCGGCGGTGGATGAAATCAGCGATATTTATATGTCTGAGATGAGCAGCCAGCTTCAAAAAAAATTTGAAGCTGTTATTGATTTGTATCTGGCACAGCTAGACGGTGTCATAAAGCGTGTTGAGGCAGAAGAATTTGATTATAAGAGAAGCTTAAGGCAAGAGCTTGAATTATCTGCTGAAATCCGAGATTTCAAGTTCATGGGTCTGTATACAGAAGAGGGAGACTGTGACTTGATTTATGGGGAACCTGTGAAGGTAAGCAATCAGGATGAGTTCTTTAGAATGATTGGAAACGATGATACAAGGATCAGCAGTGGGGTCAATGCAAGTGGTGAAAAGCTTTTTTTGCTTGGAAAAACAGTGGATTATCCTATGAAAGATGGAAACATCAGTGATGCGCTGGTTGTTGGCGTGCCCGTAGATACCTTAGAAAATATGCTTGCATTAGATGAAAAGGAGGCAATTCTTTTTTCACATATTATAGCGGAAGACGGGGATTTTATTATCAGAAGCGGCGAGGCGTACAGAGATAGTTACTTTGAGCGGATTTTAGCTGAGTTTGAAGTAACTAAAGGCAAAACGCCGGAACAGTATGCAGAGGAAATTAAAGATGCCATTGTAAAGAAGGAAGACTATAGTACGGCAGTAACTGTTAAAGGGGGTAAGCAACATTTATATTTAACCAGCCTTTCCCATTCGGAATGGTATCTTTTGTCGATTATGCCGGATGGGCGTTTGGATGATGCCGTTAAACGTATGGGGGACGCCCGCCAGCGTATTATGCTGACAGCCGGCGGAATTATGCTTGCCGCCGCATTTATTATTTTTATAATGTATTACAAAATGTCTCAAAAACAGATGGCGGAACTGAATGAAGCCAGGAAAGAGGCGGTTCGTGCAAATAGAGCGAAGAGCGAATTTCTTTCAAGTATGAGTCATGACATTCGTACCCCTATGAATGGCATTGTGGGAATGACGGCGATTGCGCAGGCAAATATCGGCGATACATTGAGAGTAAGGGACTGCTTGGGTAAAATTGCGTTGTCCAGTAAGCACTTGCTTGGGCTGATTAATGACGTGCTGGATATGTCAAAGATCGAGAGCGGTAAGCTGTCTCTTAATATGCAGTTGGTTTCTCTCAGAGATACGATGAACAATATCGTTAATATTGCACAGCCTCAGGTGAAGGCAAAGGATCAGCATTTCGATGTCTTTATTCAAAATGTGCAGACAGAAAATGTAATCTGTGACAATGTGCGGCTTAGCCAGGTACTGATTAATCTTTTATCCAATGCGGTTAAGTTCACTCCCGAGAAAGGGGAGGTCAATGTATATATGGAGCAGGAGGATTCTCCGAAGGGAAGCGAGTACGTGCGCTGCCATTTCCGCGTAAAGGACAATGGTATTGGAATGACACCAGAGTTTCAGCAGGAGGTCTTTGAAAAGTTTGTGAGGGAAAGAAAGGAGCAGGTAGATAAGACGGAGGGCTCCGGACTTGGGATGGCAATCACGAAAGCAATCGTGGATTTGATGGATGGAACCATAGAACTGGTGAGCGCGCCTAATCAGGGCAGTGATTTCCATATCATATTGGATTTTGAGAGGGCAGACGTGCAGGAAGAGGATATGATTCTTCCGCCATGGAAAATGCTTGTAGTGGATGATGATGAAGATTTGTGTCATAGAGTTGTTTCATCCTTGAAGGAAATAGGAATTGATGCAGAGTGGGCGTCAGATGGAAGGACAGCAGTCAAGATGGTGGAAAATCGGCATCTTAAAAATGATGGTTATCAAATTGTGCTGTTAGATTGGAAGATGCCGGATATGAATGGATTAGAAGCGGCAAAGAAAATGAGGAAGCATCTTGGGGACAATGTTCCGATTCTCATTATTTCGGCTTATGATTGGAGCGATATTGAAGAGGAGGCAAGGGAAGCAGGAGCACAGGGATTTATATCTAAACTGCTGTTCAAGTCGAATTTGTTCCTAGGTCTTAAGCCTTATATGATTGGACTGGAAGAAGAAAAACCGGTTAAGGAAGAAAAGCAGATGCAGTTTAGCGGAAAGCGTATTTTGCTGGCAGAAGACAATGACCTTAACTGGGAGATTGCAGAGGCAATTTTACGCGAAGTGGGATTTTGGCTGGAAAGAGCAGAAAATGGAAAGATTTGCGTGGAGAAATTTAATCAGTCTGAGGTTAATTTCTATGATATTATCCTGATGGATATCAGAATGCCTGTCATGAACGGATACGAAGCGACACAGAATATCCGGGCACTGGAAAGAGAGGATGCTGGACTTCCTATCATTGCTATGACGGCAGATGCCTTTTCGGAGGATATTCAGCGCAGCAAGGAATGCGGCATGAATGAACACATTGCAAAACCGCTGGATGTGAACCAGCTTATGCAGGTCTTGGACAGATACTTAAATCATAATTAAACTACTTATATAAAGCCTCCTTTTTAGGTCGAATTGATGATAAGACGTAAAAAGGAGGCTTATTTTATAGATATGTGATAAAGTAAACATAAGGCAGTTGGGAGTTAAAATCTGTGTCCTCCGCCACTACTGTGACTTCTGCCGCTGGAACTGCCTCCTCCACTAAAACCGCCATGGATATGTCCGGCACTGCTGCTTGTGGCGCGGACAGATTTATCTTGTTTTGTAAGTTTCTTTTGCGGATTGGTAAAAGCAAACTGGGAAGAAATCGCATTCAGTATTTCCCTGGAGGATGCTTTGGCGGAGTTCGCTGTGCGCATTGCCACAAAATAGTTGAGCAATGCTGCAAGGATTAGTGCAAGCAGTGCATTGCAGATATACTTCATGGGCTGAGCAATCCTGCGCCCTGCTAAGAGGCTCTGAACTTGCTCAAAAGTCTTGGAAGCACATGTGTAATAATCTTCCTTAGAGGCATATCGATATACATTGTCTGTGATGGTATTGGAATAGGAACTTGTAATGGTATAGGATATATCTTCGCTGTTAAATAGATAAAGTTCCCTGTTATCCATATCGATGAGGAACAGGGTACCGTTGCTTTGTCCGAATATATCATAGTAAAAATCTTCTGCGTAGGAGGAAGCCGAATAGGAATTATAGGAAATCGTTTTAAGGACTGCATTCCCATACGCGGTAATGGTTCGCATTTCCTTTGCAAGCTGTGCCTCTTCGTCTGAACTGAGCAGCTCTGCATCGTCTTGTAAAAGAACGAAATAACCTGTTTCTGAGTTTTCCCAGATAATTGGTTCTGGCAAAGAAGAATCCTTGTCAGATTCAGCATGGGCTGAAAGCGAAAAAGAAAAACAGCAAATCAGCAAAAGTATGGCGGCAATTGCTTTTATTCTCTTATGCACGGTCGTCACCTCCCTTTCTGTCAAATTGAGGCAGTTTTCTGGTGGCAAGAATGTTATATTTCTTGATAATTGCTATAATGGTAAAAAGGACACCGATAAAGGCAATGATCGTACCTGCATAATACCAGTAGTCGGCTACCGGATTAATGACAAAAATAAGCGCTGCTGCGATGACGGCAATGATTGAACCCAAAAAGCCGCCGCGTGCTGCAGAGGACTCCCGTTTGGAAGACTGTGCGGCTTTGGACTGACGGGACAAGTAGCCGCGATCATCCATCCGCTGATCTCGTACATTGATTTTCCTAATCTCAGCTATATGTATGATTAGTGTTGCGACTGCCAGAAAAGCGGACAAACCTAGAGTAAAGTTAGGTTTGAAGGTAAAGAAGAAATTTAGCAGCAGGAAGATGGGGAGCGCTAACAGCAAGGAACCTAAAATATATTTTTTAGAATCTATCGGAATATCTGCCGCTACCTTTCCGGTTTGTCCATTGACTGTGGCGTAGGCGACGCGGTCGCCTTTGCGATAGGACATGAACCAGACTGGGTACATTGTGCGTTCCGGAGAATCACAACGGGTATGGAGCATAGAGCTTAAGTCGGAATCACTATTCGATAAGGAAAAAGCTAGGTCGCTGAACGCGGAGGTAGACAAAATCCGGCTGCGGGTAGATTCGTTAGCGATTCTTATGGCATCTTCTTTATAAATGCCGCTGTCCACATCTGCCGTGTCTGCATAAAATCCGCTTAAAAAGGAGGGCGTGAACTGTACAGTCTGTTTTACATCAAAAGGTGCAATTTGTTCACTGAGCTCATCAGAAAAAGAAGATTATGCGTCATAGGACAGGTCGTTATAGCAGGCATTGACTTCACCGCTTAACTCATAGTAGTCTGTATAGTCGTAATTACCTCTTGTATAGGATTTTCGTCCTTTCATATGAACAGGTCCCTTTTGAGAAATGGTATAAGACCAGTAAGGGATATAGATGCCGCGGAAACCATCAATATACTTTTTATCCTTTAGTTCATCGGGGGCAAAAATAGCGCGCTTCATTTTGGAAATATAGATTTCCTTACAAGCATCCTTGGTCTGCTTAAACGGGATGATGTAGGCGGGGCGCTTTTCCTTGCTGATGCGGCTATCCAGAATCGTGGAAGCGCCGCAGAAGCTGCAGAACTCTGCCACAGAGGTATCGGTACTCAATATTTCACCGCCGCATTGCGGACAAGTGAACACGGTGACATCAAAGGCATTGCTTTCTTCCGCATCTTTGTCTTTGGTCACCTCATAGGGGTCTTTCAGAGTGAGACAGTAATCGCATTTGAGCTGCTGGGATGCAATGTCAAATTTCAGATTACCGCCGCAGTTTGGACATTCGTACAAGAAATTATCCTCCTTTATCGTTTGATGATTTTATTTTACAGAGGGAAAATGGAAAAGTAAAGAGTGTTTTGGTTGCGGGGAAAATGGATTATAATGGAAGAAAAGTACTTGGAAGGAATTGTGAAGATGCATTTTGTAGAGGTAAAGGGAATCTTATCGGCGAAAAACGGCATGAATCTTTATAGGGGTTGTACCCATGGGTGTATTTACTGCGACAGCCGCAGCCGGTGTTATCAGATGGGTCATGCCTTTGAGGATATAGAGGTGAAAAAGAATGCGCCACAGCTGCTGGAAAGGGCGCTGCGCTCTAAGCGGAAAAGGTGCATGATCGGGACGGGGGCAATGTGCGATTCTTATATGCACTGCGAAGAAGAACTGGAATTGACGCGCAGGTGTCTGGAGATCATCGATCAGTACGGATTTGGGCTTGCCATCCAGACCAAGTCGGACAGGATTCTTCGGGATTTGGATCTTTTAAAAAGTATCAACAAGAAGGCAAAATGTGTGGTGCAGATGACATTGACCACTTATGATGAGGAACTTTGCAGGATACTTGAACCGAATGTGTGCACTACGCGGGAACGCTTTGAGGCGCTTAAGGTATTTCAGGAAAACGGGATTCCCACCGTAGTGTGGATGTCACCGTTTCTTCCCTTTCTTAATGCAAATCGGGAAAATGTGGAAGGGATTCTGGATTATTGCGTTAAGGCAAAGGTTCATGGAATCATCTGCTTTGGCATTGGTTTGACACTGCGGGAGGGGAATCGGGAGTACTTTTATGCGGCGCTGGACCGGCATTTCCCAGGTATGAAGGAAATGTACCAACGAAGGTATGGGCATGCCTATGAGATTACTAGCAGTAAAAATGCAGAACTGATGAACCTGCTCCATGATACATGCAGAAAGCACGGAATCGTCAGCAGCATAGAGGAGGTGTTTGCCTATCTTCATTCGTTTCCAGAGGAAGACTATGAGCAGCTTACCCTGCCTTTTTGATGTTCCTTTTGATATTCGCTGGGGGAAACACCATATTTTTCTATAAAGGAACGGGTAAAATAAGAATGATTATTAAAACCGACATTTTCTGCCGCTTCTATGATTTTTTGCGTCCCATTTGCAAGCTGACCGGCTGCAATTTCCAGACGGAAATCTTTTAGGTACTGAATAAAAGTCCTTCCGGTCAATTCCTTGAACAACTTCATAAAGTGACTGGACGAAAAACCGCAGATGGCTGCCGCCTGGTCGATGGAGATGGGCTTATCGTAATTTGCCTGTACATAAGAAAGCAGTTTTTTAAGTTTATCATAAGTTCCATGAAGGGAAAGCCATGCCTCGCTTGTCTGTTCACAGTGTTGGTTTAAATGATGCATGATGGCAAAAAGGTTGGATTTTATCATCAAAGCGTAAGCCTCCTCCTTCTGCCGCCTGTTTTCGATCAAATTGCGTATGTAAGGCAGCAAAAGGCGGTTTAATGGGCTTTGGGCAGGAAGGTAGGGGGCAATGGTCCTTGTGTGTTCGTACAGGGGCTTGAAATATTTTTCATAGCAGCCGTCACTGATGCTGCTCTCAAGAAGCGAGAACTGGAACAGAATATTGAAGTATTCCATAGGCATGCTGTCAAGCTGCTCTATGGAGTGGACGACCTGAGGAAGCAGGATGATCATATCCCCTGCATTAAGAATATGCCTGTCGGTCTGAGCGGTGATGATTCCTGTCCCGTCGGTTACATAAATAATTTCCATCTCATCGTGCCAGTGGAGGGGATAGGAACAAATATATTCGGGAACAACGCCGCGGTAAACGGCATAGGGGAAGGAAAGTTTGCCGTGGGTTTTAGTCTCATGCATGATTGGGGTAGTCATTTGGAATGTCTCCTTTGTCTCGATTGATAGTTTTGTGTTAAAAATACAAGTGTTTTATGTGAGAATTATATAAGAAGAGATAGTATAATGCAAGTATATTGAGAGAATCGGAACGCATTACTTATGCAGAAGGCATGGAGGATTGTATGAGACGGGATTGTGTCAGCCATAGATGTGGATTCATGGATTGTTATGGATTGAATAGGGATGAAGTGGTGATTCAGATTAGGACAGGGAAGGATGTTACCGGCGTCCGCTTGATTTGTGAGGATCCTTATGTTGCAGGATGTTCCGGACAGGCGCCCTGGGAGGGAAAACCTGTGAGGATGCAGATGGAAAGAGAACTGGAGTATATCTATATTTGGCGGGTGAGACTTCGGCTGGAATTTAAGCGGGTGCAGTATTATTTTGAACTCTGGGAGGGGGAGGAGAAGGTCTATTTTCTGGAGGACGGCTTTTATACAGAAGAGAGGATGCGTATGCCGGGAAGGATGCATCAGTATTTTAGGTTCCCGTGGCTGAATGAGCTGGATATATGCCGCCATCCGGCATGGGTGGAAGATACGGTATGGTATCAGATTATGCCTGACCGGTTCTGCAGAGGGGATCAGGGAGAAAAGCGCATAAAGGTAAGCGATTGGAATGACAGGGAAAATATGTCTGGTGGAGATTTTTATGGAGGAGATCTGCGGGGGATTGCAGATAAGTTGGATTATATAAGGCAGCTGGGCATTTCGGGGATTTACTTCACGCCGATTTTTGACGCCGGAAGCAATCACAAATATGATACCAGAGATTATAAAAGAATCGATCCTGATTTCGGGAATGAAGCGGATATGAAGGCGTTGATTCAAAAGGCGCACGGTATGGGAATCAGGGTGATGCTGGATGCAGTCTTTAATCACTGTGGAATAGAATTTTTTGCATGGAAAGATGTGCTTGACAAGGGGAAGGAATCTCCTTATTTTGATTGGTTCTTTGTGAATAAGACGCTTAAGAAGGACGATTTTTCCAAAACAAACGATGGAAGATATTATTCTTTTGCTTTTGAACCATATATGCCGAAGTTCAATACTAACAATCCTGCAGTTATGGAGTATTTCATTGATACCTGCAAATATTGGGTAGAGGAATGGGGCATTGACGGAATCCGTTTTGATGTTGGAAATGAGATATCCCATGCTTTTATCAAAAGACTGCGCAGCGAGTTGAAGGAGCTGAATCCGGACTTGTTTTTGCTGGGAGAAATCTGGCATGATGCAAAAGAGTGGATGCTGGGGGATGAGTACGATTCGGTGATGAACTATCCTTTTGTGGAAAGCATCAATGATTTTTGGGTGGACAATGGCACAGACGGCGGATGGGAGATGGATGCCAAGGGCTTGATGTACCGGCTTAATTATTGCTATACGATGTATAAGGAACAGACCAACCGGGTACTGTTTAATTTCCTTGATAGTCACGATATAGGGCGGGCGTACAGCCGGTGTGGGAATCTTGATATTTTATTGCAGCAGTTGGTCCTTCTTCTGTCCATGCCCGGTTCTCCATGTCTGTATTATGGGACGGAGATTGCAATGTCAGGCAGTGACGGGTGCTATAACAGAAAAACGATGCCCTGGGATGAGATTGAGCGTGGGTGTCATGATGAGATTATAGAAGAAGTGAAGAAGCTCATAGCCCTTAGAAAGGCACACAGCCATATGAAGAGTGGTGAGATTCTATGGAAGCACGATCGGGCGAAGGAGCGTCTGGTTCATTATACGAAGTATGATGAGGGCAGTGGGTATGCGTTAGAAGTGTACTTGAATGCAATGGCGGAAGATGACAGGGATGAAGTGCCGGTTGAGGTGAGCGGAGCGGTGCTTTATTCCAGAAATTATGAAAATGGCTGCCTGCGCAGAAACGGTATTTTGATCTGCAGCAGGGAAGTTATGATGGTGAACGGCAGGGCGTATGAAATTATCAAACTGCTGGGGCATGGGAAGGGCGGCTACTCCTACCTGGCCGCCCGTGGGGAAAAACAATTCGTGTTAAAACAGATTCATCATGAACCATGTGATTATTATCAGTTCGGGAACAAGATGGAGGCTGAAAAGAGAGACTATGAGAGGCTGAAAAGAACTGGCATCCGCATGCCGGAAATGATTGACTTTGACGAAGAAAGCGAGAGAATTGTAAAGGAGTATATAAAGGGACCGACGATTTACGAACTGGTGCGGCAGGATGAGATGGAAGATAAGTTCCTTGTGCAGGTAAAGGAGATGTGCCGCAAGGTATATGAAGCAGGGCTCAACATCGACTATTTCCCAACAAATTTCGTGGTGCAGGAAGGGGAAATCCATTATGTGGATTACGAGTGCAACGACTACATGGAAGAATGGAATTTTGAGAATTGGGGCGTAAAGTATTGGTCTAAGACGGAAGAATTTCAGAAGTATGCGCAGGAGCATGGGGAGAAGTAAAGGAAGAATCAAAACAGGTGTATGAATAAAACATAAAACACAAGCATTGAAATTCGTGGTATAATGGATGCGGATGCAATGCGCAGAGATCTTGTGGGAGAGGATATCACGGCAGGCGCTGGTATCCTCTTTTGTTGTGATACATAAAATGGAGGACGCTGAGAGGAAAATAAGATGGATATTTCAGCAATTCTTAAAAAAGAAGAATATGATTTTATAAAAACGAATGAGCATTTGGGAAAACATGTCATTTTGCTTGGGCTTTCCGGCAGTTATTCTTATGGGACAAACAATGAAAACAGCGATATCGATGTGAGAGGCGTGGCGCTGAATCGAAAATCTGATTTGATAGGGATGACGGAGTTTGAACAGTATGTGGATAAAAATACAGATACGACGATTTACGGCTTTCAAAAAATGATAAACTTATTGCTTAACTGTAATCCCAATACGTTGGAGTTATTAGGGCTTAATCAGGAACATTATCTTTTTCTCAACGAGACAGGTAAGGCGCTGATTACAAATACAGATTTATTTCTTTCTAAAAGGGCGATTCAGTCGTTTGGCGGCTATGCCGATGCGCAGCTTCGCAGGCTGCAGAATGCCTTGGCGAGGGATGCTTATCCGCAGAGTGAAAAGGAACGGCATATTTTCAACTCTGTAAAGAATGTCATGTATGACATTAAGAATCGTTATGAAAAATTTGAAAATGGAGCTATCCATCTTTATATAGACCAATCACAGAACCCCGACTTTGATACAGAAATCTTTTTGGATGTGAATCTTACACACTACCCACTGCGGGATTATAGAAGCATCTGGAATGAGATGAACAATATTGTGAAGGACTATGATAAGATAGGCAAACGCAATAAAAAGAAGGATGATAATCACCTCAATAAACATGCAATGCATTTAATCAGGCTCTTTATGATGGCAATCGACATTTTGGAGAAAGGAAAAATCAACACATACAGGGTAAAGGAGCACGAGCTCCTTATGCGCATCCGGGGCGGAGAATACCAGAAGGAGGATGGCACGTTTGATGAAGCGTTTTATGAGATTATAGCGGATTATGAAAAAAAGTTAGATTACGCGGCGGCGCATACGTACCTTCCGGAGGAACCGGATATGGAACGGGTGCAGGAATTTGTTATGGCAGTAAATGAAAAGGTGATTCGGGATGAAATATAAGGACTATCATGGAACTATCGAAAATTTGATAAATGTAAAATTAGATGAAATAGAAGAACAGGAGAACGTAAAAATCCTGCATGCAGTCGAATCAGGCAGCAGGGCATGGGGATTTGCTTCTCCTGACAGTGATTATGATGTAAGATTTATATATATAAGACCGATGGAATATTATCTTGGATTGCAGAAAAAGAAGGATTTTATCGACTGGGAGCTGAATGAAATCTTGGACATCAATGGGTGGGATGTTTCAAAGGCGCTGCAGCATTTTCATAAATCGAATGCAACTTTGTTTGAATGGAGTAACTCTCCAATCGTTTACCGGACTACTGATGAGTGGGAAAGGGTAAAAAGGACTGCGTCAGAATATTTTTGCTGTAAGTCTGCGATGTATCATTACTATGGAACTGCAAATAAAAATTACTATGAGTTCCTTTTGGAGGGCAGGGTCAAGTATAAGAAATATTTTTACGTTCTTCGTCCAATTTTAGCGTGTAAATGGATAGAAAAGAGGCAGTGCCCGCCGCCGGTGCTTTTTGACCGATTGGTGCAGGAGATGCTTGAAGAAGATATGAGACCGGTTGTTGAAGGGCTGTTGCAGCAAAAGACGAAGATGATTGAAGCGGAGAAGGGACCGAGAATTGATGAATTGAATGCGTATATTCAGGAAAATTTGACAGCAATCAAGATGAAGACGGAAGCAATGGAGGATGATGGGAAGAGGGATTGGGAGGAAATTAATAGGTTGTTTATTGAAATTTTACATAAATAGTCCTTGAAAGTAAAGAACGTATGTTCTATAATTTGAATGAGGTGTTGACAATGAAATTTTTTTTACCTATTTATTTACGAGTGGCACAGAAGAGAAGAAAGAAATATGATTTGGTGACAGATGAACTTTGTGTTGAAGGCTGGGAGTTAATTAATTCGGATGTATGTGAACAATATTATATCTCGGGATATGGAAAAAAACGTAAGTTAATCTTCTCGGGATATTTTAATTCATGTTCCATGGCAGAGATTTCAGATAAGATACAAAAGAGCAATTTGGTCATTGTCAAGTCAAAACGATTTTGCAGAAATAACGCGTTGAATATGCTTAGAGAATATTCTTACAGGGAGAGATGTTTTGCACCAGTGGTGTACTCGGG
The DNA here is from genome assembly GCA_011959285.1 of Lachnospiraceae bacterium. Taxonomy (GTDB): domain Bacteria; phylum Bacillota; class Clostridia; order Lachnospirales; family Lachnospiraceae; genus Suilimivivens. The sequence continues at coordinate 44,127 of BLLW01000022.1, forward strand.
TGGGGAGGAGGTTTTGTTTTTTCCTCAATTGCGATATGAGGACGGTCTCTTGGTAAAATGGTTATTAAAGCGGCAATTTAAAGAAGAGATGTATTATGTCACTTACGGCAACAGCAGTCAGTTGATAGCCATTTGAAAATAGACTTTACAAGCGAAAGAAGGAGCGGTGTTATTTTATGCAATTTACAGTTATATCTATGTTTTCAGGAGCCGGGGGCTTGGATATGGGCTTTCATAACAAAGGCTTTAAGATATTATGGGCAAATGATTTTGCAAAGGATGCATGTGATACTTATGATTTATGGGCAAATTATAATTTAGATGGAACAAGAAAAAGTGAGGAAGATTGTACGACCATAGTATGCGGAGATATTGCAAAGCTGGATTTAAAAAAGGTGTTGCCGGGAGAAGTGGTTGATGTTGTTCTTGGCGGATTTCCCTGCCAAGGATTTTCTTTAGCTGGTCCAAGGCAGATTGACGATACAAGAAATGTGCTATATAGACATTTCGTAGAAGTAGTCAAGCTTAAAAATCCCAAGGTTTTCATTGCGGAAAATGTGATTGGCATAAAAACACTAGGCGGTGGGGCGGCATTTGAGAAAATAATTGATGATTTTTCTGAGCTGGGGTACACAATGTCAGCTCCTACGGTAAATGCGAAGAACTTTGGAGTTCCTCAAGATAGAATGCGGGTGGTTTTTATAGGAATCAGAAATGACATATGTCATAAGGGTGCGTACATCTTTCCGGCAGGTGATATGAGGGAGGTTAGTCTTAGGGAAGCATTGGCAGATTTACCGCCGGTTGATATGGAGGACGTATGCCAGGCCCCGTTTTCATCACGTTATATGTCAAGGAACAGGAGAAGAGAATATGCGGATGTATCATTTACCATTCCGGCAATGGCTAAGCAAGTGCCATTAAGCCCAGATTCAGGAGGAATGCGGTATGTGGATGTGGATAGATTTGAATTTGTAGGAGCAAACAGAAGACTAAGTTACCGGGAAGCGGCAGCAATTCAAACATTTCCTAGAGATATGGTATTTTGCGGTGATTTAGACAGCAAATATAAACAAATTGGGAATGCTGTTCCGGTTAAATTGGCAGAGGCAATTGCAGTAGAAGTAAAGAAAATTTTGACAACGAAAGATTTAACCCCACTCTTAAATATTGAAAATCCAGAAAAGGAAATTGAAGCGGACCGAAGAATAAATGATAAGGTAAAAAATGGAAAAGCGTTTGAATATGCTTCTTTAATAGAACTGTATAATGAACTTCTTCATACTGGGTGGAAACAAGAACAGTTAGAGATTGAACGGGATAAGAATTATCAAAACATTGAAAGAGCATATCAGTCCTTTGAGCTGCTGGATGAAGATGAGGAGGACGAAAATGAAGTAGAACTTATTGTTGAAAGACATTGCAATATGTTCAGCTGTGCGGCGCATGTGGCGGCGCGGTACTTGTGTATGGTAGAACCAATTTTACAAAATCCCAAGGGATTGCATGGTGTGCTTAAGGCAATGCCGGACAGCGCAGGGATCAAAGGTGACGTTAGGGATATAGATTTTATTGTATATTATGATAAAGAGCATAAGGAAAAGATTAAAGAAATAGGAATAAGCTGTAAAAACAATCATGAAGCAGTAAAACATCCAAGGATAACAGAAGAACCCGATTTTGCGAAAGAGTGGACGAAAGGTGAATTTGTCTGCAGCCAAGAATTTATGGATGAAATGGAGAAAATTCAAAATAAGATTGATGAGTATAAAGGGAAATATAAAAAGTGGTCAGATGTAGAAGAAAAAATGGATAGTATTTATTATCCAATTGTGAAACTTTTTGTAAAAGAGATTAAGCGCTTAGGAATTGCTGACGAAAAGGCAGCGCATGAACAGCAGTTAAAGGCAAAAAGATTTACACAATTGTTCTTTGAGTATATGTTCGGAACTCAGGATTTTTACAAATTTATAAAGGATGATAATTCCAGAGCAACCAAAGTATACCCATATAATATGCATGGCTCTTTGATGAATCCATATAATGGAAATAAAAATGAGCAGGCTGTTAAAAGCATAAATATGCCGGAAGAAATAGTGGAAGTCAGAGTAAAGCCCAAAAGCAAAACGACGATAGAAGTATATTTCGACCAGTGGATTATATCGATGAGATTGCATAATGCTGATTCCAAAATAACCAAAACATCGTTGAAATTTGATGTGCAGATTAAAGCGCAGCCGAGAAAAGTCATGGGAACTGTATTACATTGGGATAAATAGGGGGATTTAAATGGAAATAGAATTTGAAAAACTTGATGTAAGTGATCTGATGGTAGATGCTGTGTATAAGGGAGGGACAGTCGGCGGAAAAGGAGCAGAGGTTTTATCAAAATTGATGCCTGGATGCAGTAATTCAGGCGGTTTTAGAAAGGTAATGAGAAAAGACGGAAGCGGTCTTCCGGCGTATGTTGTTTTGTACACTTCTATGCAGGAATTGGCTTGGCCAGATTATTTAGATGAAGAAACGGGTATATTTCGATATTACGGAGATAATCGAAATCCAGGCAGAGCAATTCTAGATACTCCGCGAAAGGGAAATCAATTATTAGAATTTGTTTTTGGGTGTTTAAACAGCAAAGATGGATCGATCAGGAATATTCCACCCTTTTTTGTTTTTAAAAAAACAGGGAGAGGATGGGATGTTCAATTCTTAGGTTTGGCAGCACCGGGCAATCCCCATATTTCTCCAGATAGAGATTTAGTGGCTTTTTGGCGTACATTGGATGAAAAACGTTTTCAAAATTATGAAGCATATTTTACAATTTTGCAGACACCGTGTGCGATTAGCAAGGAGTGGATTCATGCATTGGTTTATGAACACGAAAAAAGTTTTGAATTAGCACCATATAGCTGGAAATCTTTTTTAAAACAGGGACGCAATGGAATTACTCCGCTAATTGCGAAAAAAATTCCTAAGGTTCCAACAAGATATGATCAATTACAAAGTGATGCGGAAGGAAACATATGTTTATCTAAAATAAGAGAGCATTACGGAAATAATCCATATGGATTTGAAAATTGCGCGAAAGATATTTTAGAAAAAATGGATGAAAAATTTCAGGACTTTTCGCTTACAAGACCATGGAGAGACGGTGGGAGAGATGCTTTGGGGCATTATATAATCGGGAGGGAAACGAAGTCAAATTATCCTTTGCGAATTGACTGTGCAATGGAGGCAAAATGTTTTTCTGAAAACATCGGAGTTGGAGTAAAGCATATGTCCAGACTTATTTCTAGAATTCGATATAGACAGTTTGGAGTTATGATTACAACAAGCTATGTAAATAAGCAGGCATATAAGGAGGTAATTGAAGATGGTCATCCCATCTTGATTGTTTCTGCTAGTGATATTGCCAGAATTTTAAGAAGGAATGCGGTTACAAGTTCTAATGTGGATGAATGGCTGTTGGCTCTTGATGAAACCGACAATAGGGGCAGAGCACAAAGAATGGAAGCTTATTATAGAACTCTTTAGGCTTGACAGCATATAGTTGTTACTTTAGAGTATGCAGGGAGGTAAAATTGTGTCTTACTCACCAAAAAGAAAAACAATCAACGTAGCTGCCGCTATCATCAAGGTCCAAAACCAAATTTTCGCCACCCAAAGAGGCTATGGACCCTTCAAGGACGGATGGGAGTTTCCAGGCGGCAAGATAGAAGAAGGTGAAACTCCAGAGCAAGCCCTCGTTCGGGAAATTAAGGAGGAGCTTGATACGGAAATAGAGATTGGAGAGCTGGTGGACATTGTGGAATATGATTATCCAGATTTCCATCTGACCATGCACTGCTTCATGTGCACGATCAAATCTGGTGATTTAGTGCTGAAGGAGCATGAGGCGGCAAAATGGCTTACCAGGGAAACATTGTACAGCGTGGACTGGCTTCCGGCGGATAAGGATTTAATTGACAAATTATATGCAAAATTCATGTGAAGGAGATTCTTTCATGGATTAAGTCAGTATTTACATACAGATAGTAACCGGAGGAAAATCATGGTAAAGATTATAGCGGACAGCACCTGCGACCTGTCAAAAGAATTATTGGAGCGTTACGACATATCCATTTTACCCCTTCACATCCTGCTTGGAGAAGAGGAGTATTTAGATGGTGTCAACATCACCCCGCAGGAAATCTACAACTGGTCTGACCGGCAAAAAACTACCCCGAAGACTTCTGCCCCTTCACTTGAGGATGCTGTGGAGCTTATGAAGCCTTATGTAGAGGAGGGAAGGGAATTGATCTGCTTTTCCATATCGGATGATATGTCAACATCCGGCAATGTGATGCGGCTGGCGGCGGAGGAACTGCAGGCAGAGGAATGTGTTAAAGTCATAAACTCAGCAAATCTCTCCACCGGCATTGGCCTGCAGGTCATAGAGGCGGCAATCATGGCACAGAAGGGAATGGACGGGGAGACCATTGCCCGGCAGATAGAGCGCATATGTCCCCGAGTGAGAGCAAGTTTTGTGGTGGACACGTTGACCTATCTTCACAGGGGCGGAAGATGCAGCGGTCTGGCAGCCATGGCAGGAGGCGCGTTAAAGCTGCATCCCAGAATCGTGGTGGAAGAAGGGAAAATGAAGCCGGGAAAGAAATACCGCGGAGGCATGAATAAAGTTATCCTGTCTTATGTGAAAGATATGGAAGAGGATTTGAAGAACGCCAAAAAAGACAGAGTCTTCATCACACATTCCGGCTGTGACAAGGAATTGGTGGATGAGGTGAAAGCATATCTCAAATCGCTTGGCTGCTTTGACGAGATTTTGGAAACCATAGCAGGAGGCGTTATCTCCAGTCACTGCGGTCCCGGGACGCTGGGGGTTTTATTTATTTTGTAGGAAAGTGTGTCCTTGAAGGAAGATAAAGCTTGGAAGCGTGTAAAGGGTCTTGGACTGTTGAAATGTAAGCGCTGTCTCAGCGTAAAACATTTTGATGTGGAGGAAAAGGTGAGAATTTTAATTACAGGTGCAAATGGCTATCTGGGGGAAAGGCTGGTAAAGACCTATCAGGGTAAATATGAGGTCTTTGCGGCAACCCGTGAAAATATGGATTTTACGGATGAGGATAAGGTGAAGGCGGCCTTTGCTGATTTTAGACCGGAGGTCGTCATTCATTGCGGTGCGATTTCTGATGTTGCAGCATGTGCGATGGATGCATCAAAATCGTTGGAGATTAATGTGCATGGCACACAGAACCTTGCAAAGGCTTGCCGACAGCAGAGCGCAAGAATGGTCTTCTGCAGTTCGGATCAGGTTTACATCGAGTCTCTGACGAAGGAGAACGAGGCAGTTTTTTATCTCCCTCATAAAGAAGAGGAACGGCTAAAGCCCCTGCCGGTTTACGGACAGCATAAGTTAATGGCGGAGCAGAGCTGCCTGCATGAGAACCCTGACAGCGTCATCCTGCGGCTGACTCTTTTGTATGACATGCCCGACAAGGCGGAAAGGGAAAGGGGTAAGGGCATGTTTGGGGAAAATTTAAAGACTGCCCTTGAAAACTGCCTGCCTCATCAGGTACTCAAAAATACCAGCAGGGGAATAACGGACTGCAGGGAAGTGGTTGCTAATATGGAGAAGGCGTGGAGTCTGCCGCCGGGAATTTACAATTTTGGAAGCACAGGCACAGGCACCGTGTATGATACGGTGAGGAAGGTCTTTTCCCTTTTTGGGAAAGAAGCCCTTGTGACCAGCCGGGGGCATCGGGAAGGCGGGGAAGAACGCAATCTTCTGATGGATACGCAGAAAGCGGAAAAAGAGGGAATCCTCTTTCGGGATACGGCATTGGGGCTTTATCAATATATCAAGGCGGTGCCGTTTCAGAAAAGCGCAGAAAATAAATGATAGATACCATACAAAGACTTTCATCGGCTATGGAGCAGGTGAAGGTCTTTGCGAATTTTTAAGCACATTTAGGGCAGTTTGGTCCTGCGTATGGGCAACATGCGCTTTCGTATCTTGCTGCCTCTTGCAGGGTATGCTATGTTGTTGAAAGAAAAAGGAACGGCGTCCCGAAGAACGCTCTCACAGGGAGGAAGAACTTGAAAATAGCAATCAATGTGAATGAAGATGTAAAGGATATAGAAATCACGATTTCCTGTAGCCATTTGACACCGGAAATTGAAAAGATGCTGGTCACTTTAAGGATGCTGGATCGGCAGCTGACTGCATCAAAAGGGGAAGAGACCTATTTGGTGGACGTTTCTAAGGTGATTTACTTGGAGTCGGTGGACCGGAAAACTTTTGTCTATACGGGGGATAGCATTTATGAATCCAGCTTAAAGTTGTATGAACTGGAGGAACAGCTTTATGAATGCGGTTTTTTCAGGGCAAGTAAATCCTGCCTTGTGCAGCTTAAGTATATCAAATCCCTAAAGGCGGACATCAACAGAAAGATACGGGTGACATTGGAAAACGGAGAGCAGATTATCGTTTCCAGACAATATGCAGAAGACTTTAAAAAGAGACTGGGGGTAAAGTAAATGGAGGAGAGAAAAACGGTTATTGACTATATCGAGCAGGTTATGAAGATTTTTGGGTTTTCAATCATTATGCTAAATATTTTTTGTATTCTGTTTGGGGAGAGCGCCAAAGAATTTTCAACTATATTTGCCTTGGGAAAGGAAGGGCTGCGGGTTGTGACAATGCTGCAGTTTTTGACGCTGGCTGTGTGGATTACATTTTGCAGATTCTTGTTTTTTACGGATATCATTATCAAGAACATGAGGACGGTGTGGAGAACCATTTGTATGATAGGCGCGATTTTGGTGGTTATGATGATTTATATCATGGTGTTTCAGTGGTTTCCGAAAGATGAATGGCTTCCCTGGGTAATGTTTCTGAGCAACTTCCTAGTCTGTTTTGCAATGAGCTTAGCAGCGATGACCTTTAAGGAGTATAGCGAAAACAAACGGATGGAGGAAGCTTTAGGAAAAATGAAAAGGCTGAATCAGATGCAGGAAGAGAACAGGGGGAAGGAAGAGAATGATGGAATACGCAATTGAAATGAACCATATTGTGCAGCGGTTCGGAGAAAAGGAAGTTCTTAAGGGAATCGATTTAAAGGTGGCGCGCGGTGAGATTTTCGGTCTGCTGGGACCGTCCGGCGCAGGAAAGACGACGCTGATTAAGATCTTGACGGGGCAGCTTTGTCAGACAGGCGGAGAGGCAGTTCTTTTGGGGAGTGATACCAAGCATGCCCAGAATATACACCGAAGGCTTGGAATGATGATGGATAATTTCGGGCTTTACGAAAGACTGTCTGTAAGCGATAATCTGAAATTGTTTGCAGCAATCTATGGCGTGTCCAGGGTAAAGATGGACGAAGCGCTGAAAAAAGTGGGACTTTACAAAGATAAAAAATGTCCTGCCATGAAGCTCTCCAAGGGGATGCGCAGCAGATTGTCATTGGCAAGGGCAGTCATAGCGGAGCCGGATGTACTTTTTCTGGATGAACCTACCAGCGGGCTGGACCCTGCCACTGCGGCAGAAATTCATCAACTAATACAAAAGGAGCAGGAAAAGGGGGCTACTATATTTTTAACCACCCACAATATGGAGGAGGCACATAAGCTGTGCAATCATGTGGTACTCCTCAATGAAGGGAAAATCGTGGAGTATGGTGAGCCGGAGGAGGTATGTAGGAGATATAATCATCAAAATAAACTGCAGATACGCTTGTATGATGGGAAGCAGATTGAACTCCCTAATAATAAGACGGCGGCGGATAAAATGAAAAAATACCTAGAGGAAGAAGCGGTGGAAACCATTCATTCCACAGAGCCCAGTTTGGAAACTGTGTTTATGGAACTGACTGGAAGAAGTTTTGAATAGTAGAAGGGAGATTTGGATTAAAGATGAGAAATGTTGCAGCAATTTTTCAAAAGCAGATAAAGGATACATTTAAAAATAAGGAAATCTTGATTCAGTTTGTCATGTTCCCCGTGCTTGCGCTGATTATGGAAGAGCTGATTCATGTGGAGGGACTGCCGCGAAACTATTTTGTAAATATGTTTTCTTCCATGTTTGTGGGGATGGCGCCGCTTGTCAGTATTGCGGCGGTGATTTCCGAGGAGAAAGAAAAGAATACCCTTAGGGTGCTTATGATGTCAGGGGTAAAACCGGCAGAGTATCTGCTGGGGATAGGGAGTTATATCTGGCTTGCCTGTATGGCGGGAGCGTTTATTATGGGAATGACGGGAAAGTATAAAGGGCGTGAATTTGCCGTGTTTTTGATGGTCATGGGAGTGGGGATTTTGGCTTCTATGCTGATTGGGGCAGCAATTGGGACGTTGAGCAGGAATCAGATGATGGCGACTTCTTTGATGGTGCCGGTGATGCTGGTCTTTGCATTTTTGCCGATGCTTGCCGGGTTCAATGACAGTATTAAGAAAATCGCGAGGTTTGCTTACTCGGAGCAGATTGGGATATTGATTGGACGAGTAGGGGAATTTCAGATTGGGGTTGAGAATGTGGGGGTGATATTGGGCAATATGGTGGTGGCTGGGTTGGTTTTTCGATATGCGTATAGGAAGTGTGGGTTGGCGTAAGAAGGTAGGGGGTGGCACAGTCGAGGGGTACTCCGGTACTGGCAGGGCGGCAGCGGCTAAGGTTCAGGGGGCGGAGGGTGCGCAGAGGGAAC
>BLLW01000023.1 GCA_011959285.1 Lachnospiraceae bacterium
GCATTGCTGTTCATTTGTCAAGGTTCTGCCTGCGGTTCTTTGTGATTTATCACCCGCAGCGAAATATACTATATCATCCCTCCCCCATAATGTCAACACTAATTTTAAAAAATTTGTAGATTTTTTTTGCACACTTTAAAAAACACGGAAAAAGACCCGTTTTCCGGGTCTTTTTGATAGTGAAGCAGCAGTTTATCACTTTAATTCAGTGAAATTGTGGCAGTATTTTCTACATTTTTCATAGTCAGTTCTAATGTGGGTGTCATTTCCGCCTGTTCACTCGACACTTCACATACCAACACCAGTTCTACGCTCTCGCCAGGAGCAATGGTTCCCTGATAATATGCCAGGTCATTCAACAACATTGTAGTCAACGCATTTTTTCTTTCTCCATTCACCATAAGCGTATATCTGGTTTCGCTTTGATTCATATCGAGAACGGCTTCTGTGCCTGATATGTTCTCTGCCATAAATTTCAAAACAAGAAGCTTATTCCCCTGAGTGGCATTCATAACAAAATAGAATTCCTCCTGATTCTGGTCAGGATAAAAATCATATGTTTCACAGCCCGTATAAGTAAATGTAACCGAATCCAAATTTAAAAAAGCCTCAATAGATGTACTCTGAGTATTATCGATTACTGCCACATCTGGCAGTGCTTCCTGCTGTTGATCTTCATTCGTATCTGCTTCCCCTGCCTTTTCTGTATCAGGTACCGCCTCCTGTTCCGGTGTCTCATCTGCCGGCGCAGGGTCTGTCTCTTCCTGCTCCAACGTCAGTTCAACTAATTTGCTTTCGCGGTTGACATCATACTTGAGCGCCATTCCTGCCGCATACTCCACTACCAGTTCCTGCTGCTGGTCATTTAGCTCGGGAATTGCATTCCCGCATCCCGTCATAAATGTAATTGCCAGCAGCACTGCCGCTCCACTTATTGTTCTTCTTTTCATCCGTTTTATTTCCATGCCTTTCCCGTATCGATCCATTTCTGCCTGTAAACAGACCATGCTACGTAAATTTAGTGACTCTCGATTATGCAACTGCACACTGCATTTTCTATCCTCTCTTCTACCTCAACAGATAATCTCCGTCATTTCCAGTTCAAACCAAAATTCCACTCCATTTTCATAGTTGACTGCGCCGTATTTCTGGTTCATAGACTCCATCATTGCCTTCACGATCGACAGTCCTACCCCGCTGCCTCCGTATGCCCTGGTTCTTGCTTTATCGACTTTATAAAACTTTTCCCATATATGCGGAATACTTTCCTCTGGAATCGGTGTTCCTGTATTGAAGACAGAAACGCGCACTGCATTTCCTTTCAAAGTTAATTTTACATCAATTACTCCATTTTCTGCAACATGATTCATTGCATTACTAAAATAATTATTAAAAACTTCTTCCACCATGAACTCGTCTGCCCAAACATGAATAGACGCATGGTCCTCCATCTGCAGCTTAATTTTCTTTTGCCTGCACAGGATTTCCACTGACTGAAGGTAGTTTTTGATCAATGCCACAATATCAAAACGCTCCATCGTAACTGTGTTATTGCCAAATTCCAATTGGTTCAGAGAAAGAAGCTTCTTAACCATATCATTCATCTTAGAGGCTTCATCCATAATGACCTCACAGTAAAAATTTCTGCTCTCTTCATCATCATTGATGCCCTCTTTTAATCCTTCGGCATACCCTTGAATTAATGCAATAGGCGTTTTCAGTTCATGGGATACATTAGACAAAAATTCTTTGCGCATCTCATCTATCTTATTCTTCTTTTCTATATCTCTTTGCAATTCATTATTTGCACTTTTCAATTCTGAAATGGTAGTTTCAAGTGTTTCAGAAAGTTCATTTATGTTCTGTCCTAAAAAAGCTATTTCCGTTTTGCTGTTCCCTTCATATTTTGCATCAAAATCAAGATGCCGCATTCTCTCCGAAATCCTGGTAAGTTCCATAATGGGCTCTGTTATTTTACGGGAAACCAAAAGAATTATAAGGGCGCTTAAAACTGCCGCCCCGGTTCCCACATACGCAAGAAATCGATTGGCAAGCTCAACCCCTTCCCGGATTCCCTCCAAAGAACTTCTAAACAAAAAAAGATTTCCGTTGTCAAGCACGCCCCACATATCCACATATTCAAGCTGAGTCTTTTCATCCAGCTTGATCAGCATCTCATAATCTTCCTCCTGCATAAGCATTTTTTCGGAATCATATTCATCCTTCATAAATAAATAATCCACCAACTGCCTGCTTAAGATTTCATAATTATTGAGCGAAGTCTTAATGGTTCTAGTCCCTGCATCCAGCAGGATGATATTAATATTATTTCTGCTGCAGATTTTTTGAAATTCAATATCAAAGGCTTCTGTCCCTATGCTTCCTTCATTGGATGCCTTGTTGATAATGGTATATACGCTCAGCATTGTTTTCTGCTTATTTTCCAGATAATATCTTTCAAGAAATGTGTTATTAATAAACCAGCAGAGCAGAATTGTTCCTGCCATAAGCAGTACAAATACAAGTGCGAACTGTTTTCGGATCGAATATTCCATAAAATTCAGTTCTCCATTTCAAATTTGTTCCCATCCCTACAGTCGTTTCTATTCTTTTATACCACTTATTTTCCATGATTTCCACCTGTTCTTCACTATTTCACATAATTTACATAATTTCCTATATTTCTATCAAAATAATACCTTTGTCCCCTTTTCCGGTGGTAACTGCCTGCCCCTGTTTCCCTAGCATGGTTTCAAAGCGTACCGCTGAATAGGGTAGTTCTAGTATCTGCCTTACTCTCGTTTTCTTAAACATGAAGAAAACCTCCTTAAACTGTATTTGAAAGATAATATCTTTCATGAAGCATAGTTTAAAGGAGGCTGGTATACCGTATCAATAGACGCTATCGTAACCACTATATATTGCGATGGCTTTCAAGCGTGAGAATAATCAATGCGCAAAATACATAACCCATTTTAATGTTGCTCGAGAATCCCCTTATCTCATAACCTTTATACTGTTCCGTCATTATCCATGCACCTTCTAAATACTCTCTGCCCTTTAAAGCCTTTGTAAACGTCATTCCGTCCCCTTTGCAATCGAATTTAACTGATAAATATATGCAATTGCCTTATTCATGCGCTCATCTGTCTCTGTTGAAAGATCAAAGCAATAAAAATCTTCAATCGGTTCTGGAATATCCGACGGCTCCAACACAAGATCCGTCCCTTTTCCCAGTTTGATCAGATGGAGCATATCGATGTATTCCCTGTGATAATTCTGGATCGTTCCTTTACACAACTTTTTGAATACTCTAGTGCTGGCATAATCCGAAAAATGATAACCGTTTACCGTTCCGAGAGCGAAAATCAGCAGAAAGGTCATAACCGCCACCGTCCTGCGGTTTTTCGTCAAAACCGTTTCCACAATCCACCATCCTGCAAGCAACGCAAGGTTATAAAATATTAAAACCATAACCAGAAGCAGAATAAATACACACCGGTTTGGCATCCATGAGAGATTATATCCCAACACTACCGGAAAGATAGCAATCCCCGGAATCAGGAGTGCCAAAACACTTACGATAGTATATCTGTTCCTGTCAACCCTCATTTTCCCCTGCAGAAACATTCCGCATATCAGAACAATCAGCAAAACTATGCCAAAATTCGTCCTGTTGAAAACCCAGTGCAGATTTGATTCATAAACCTGATACGTATGAAACAGAGCACCAGTCAGATGCATCCCTCCACCTTCGCTGGTTTTCTGCCGTATAAAGTTCCCTGGCGCTGCAGCATTAAGAAGGGCTCCCACCAAGTATACTGTAAAAACTGACAAATAAACTCTATTCACACTTTTGTGGACAAGAAAAGAATACACGCATAGCAAGAGTACTGCCCCACAACCTGTTGCTGCGATAGTAAGCGATCCGCCCATTGCGCAAAGCCCCAAAAGCATCACCATAATGATTAGAAAATATTTTCGACCTTTCCGTACTGCCACATCACTTCTGCACAGTGCAATCCAGGAATAAAGCAGACAGGACATGGGAATACTGTAGGAAGCCGCTCCCGAAAACCAATAAAAAATCTCCTCAAAGGAGCTATAGGCTGTCATGGCAAACACTGTGCAGGTACATAAAACCAGCCTGACCAATCGCTGACCCTGAAAAATTCTTCCCGAAACTACCCACACGCATCCAATCAGAGAGGCAAAAAAATTGATGGAATTGAAAAGCATCACAATCCGTAGTTGAAGCATTCCATAATGATTGACTGGACTAAGGAGCGCCTGCATGAACATGGAAAAATATGTTCCCTGCCAATTCATATACATATATCCGGAATACTTAAGAGAGGCAATAAAGTAACTCCACCCCCCCCCCCCCAAACACTCCCACATCATAACCGTGCCAGTAGTCATCTTCCACCAGCACAGAATAGGCTGATGCCCTCACAATAGTCAGGATTGAAAACAGCATTATCAGTATGCAGCCAGACGAAATCATCCACCTGAAAAAGTCCTTTTTCCCCCGATTCTTAAATATCTCTCTCATCTCTTTCCCCTCTCCCCGCTTCCGCGGCTATACAATCAATTATAACCTGCTGATACCACCCTCCTGTCAGAATAGCAGGATGACAGTGCTCTAGCCTTACACCCCATGTTTTTTGAGCGTATTATACCGCAGAAACTACGTCAGTATTACGTCACAATTTTTTTCGACAAGATGCCATATAATCCTACTTATTATAACAGACGCTGTCACGCTGTGCAAACAAGCTTATTGTAATAAAATCCGAAGCCCTCCCTCACGGGAACAGACCTCGGATCATCATGATTAACTGCGGTTAATGGGATTCGAACCACACGGTTTCATCCACGGAAACCTAAATCTAGTACATCTGCCAATTCCGCCATATCTGCATTTTAGCCTGACAAGCCAAGCAAAATATTTCCATATCATCTTACCATCCAACCAAATTACTGTCAACAATATCCAGGGTTGTCTTTTTCCGCTTTGAAATCTTTTGTGGGGAGCATATTAAAATACTGGCTTTTATACATACCGTTTTTAATCGTTCACTACAAATTTGTATCCCATCCCCCAAATTGTTCTTATAAAATCTCCCTTTTCTCCCATCTTGTTCCGAAGCTTCTTCACATGTGTGTCAATCGTCCTTGCATCCCCAAAATAATCATAATTCCAGACGTTATTCAGAATTTTTTCACGAGACAGGGCAATCCCTTCATTTTCCATAAAATAATTCAAAAGTTCAAATTCTTTATAGCTTAAATCAACGAGTTTTCCGTCTATCATTACATTATGTGCCGCTTTGTCTAACCTAATGCCTCCGGATTCCAGCGTTTCTTCTTTTCCCAGCTGATTTGTCCTGCGCAGAATTGCCTCTACCCTCGCTACAAGTATCTTAGGGCTGAAAGGCTTTGTAATATATTCATCCACCCCCAGCCCAAATCCCTGAAGCTCATCTTTCTCATCCGACTTTGCCGTCAACATGATGATAGGTACCTTGGAATACTGCCTGATCTCGCGGCAGACTTCCCAGCCATCCATCTTTGGCATCATTACATCCAAAATAATAAGCGCAATATCTTTCTGCTCATAAAACAAATCCAGCGCATGGCTGCCATCTTCCGCTTCCACAACATCATAATTATTTTTTACAAGGAAATCCCTTACCAGTTTCCTCATCCGGGATTCGTCATCCACCACAAGAATTTTCATTCTATCCATACCATACGCCCCTTTACCCAAGTCATAGTCAGCGTGTCTGTACTGCTCACACTTTCATAAGTATAGCGCGAATTTATGTTAAATCTGTGAAATACTCCGCAAAATCTATCTTTCTCCATTATTTATTTTCTGTTACATCTTTATCTGTCTGATTCTGCTCCATCTGGGCTTCCTTAAGTCGGATTTCTTTTTCCCTATTTGTTAGCTCCTGTTCCCATGCTGCATATTCATTTTCTATATTTTTCCTATAATTTAAAATATTGGGGTTTCTGCTGTTAAGAGAAATGACAAACATCCCAATCACCATAAAGGCTAGAATTGCATTAATCAAAATAGAAATAATAAATTTTGTGTTTTTCGTTTCTTTTTCTTTTGTAGGCCTCACTCTCTGCCTTACAATCACTTCTTTATCATTGTTTTGATGGAAAAAAGCAGCATACATGGGAATGGGTCTAATTTTTTCCTTCTCAATCCCTAAAAGGCGCAGTTCCCCCTGCAGTCTTTTTAAGTATTCCCATCCTACCGGCGTCAGAAACACCTTTTCATCCAAAATCTTATCATAGACTGACAGCATATTCTGGGGATTTCTATTTACAAGCTTGGATTCAAAATATGCCGCCTTTTTCTTCTCCAAAAGCGCCTGCTTTGCATCATCTGTCGTTGCAAAGCGATATCCTTCTGCAATCAAATCTGTTTTATCAGCCAACTGATTCACCTCTTCTTTTAATTTCCACATTCCACACTGATCTCATTAAAAAGCCTCATAATTTCTTCCGTGTGGATCTGTTTCTTTTCTTCCCCCCGCTTATCTAAAATCGCATTTCCCTCATGCATCATGATAAGACGGTCTCCATATTCTACTGCATACCGCAGATTATGAGTTACCATGATTGTGGTCACTTTCTTTTCTTTTACGATTTTGCCGGTAAGCTCCATAATGATTTCTGCGGTCTTAGGATCAAGCGCCGCTGTATGCTCATCCAAAATCAAAAACTCTATAGGTGTCATGGTTGACATCAGAAGAGCCAGCGCCTGCCTCTGTCCGCCCGAAAGGGCGCCTACCTTTGTGTACATCTTATCTTCCAGCCCAAGCCCAAGTGGACGCAGCATCTCACGGTATGCCTCCATCCGATGCTTTTTAATCCCACGTCCTAAGCCAAATGTTCTGCCCTTATGATCCGCAATAGACATATTTTCCATAATCGTCATCCCGGGACAGGTTCCCTTTGACGGATCCTGATAAACACGCCCGATTCTGCGCTGGCGCAGAAAATCCTTTTTGGCTGTTATATCCTCCCCGTTTACTAATATCTGACCCTCATCTGCATCAATACTGCCACAGATGATATTGAGCATGGAGGTCTTGCCAGAGCCATTGCTCCCCACCACCGACACAAATTCGCCATCTTCTATTTTAAGATTAAAGCCTTCAAAAAGACAAAGTTCATTGACGCTTCCCGGATTATAATTTTTGTATATGTTCTTAAGCTCAAGCATTTTTTCTTCTCCTTCTGTCCGTTCCAATCACTAAAATCACAAGGAACAAAACGGCTGTCACTAGTTTCAGGTCACTGGAGGCAGGAATCACACGGATGGCGATTGCCACACAGGCTTTATAAAGCAACGATCCGATGATAACGCTGCTGGTCACCCTAAAAAAAGTCACTTTCTTGAAGATGCTGGTTCCTATGATGACGCTTGCAAGCCCAATCACCACAGTGCCTGTACCGCTGGATATATCAAAAAAACGCTGTTGATTGGCAAAAATGCATCCACTCAAGCTCACAAGTCCGTTTGCAATGGAAAGCCCTATAACCTTGATCATTCCCTTATCTACTCCAAGGGAAGTGACGATGGTCTCATTGTCCCCCACCGCACGCAGCATAAAGCCTGACTGACTGTTCATATACCAATCTAAAAGAAATTTTGTTAAAATCATAATAACAAAAATCATCACGGCTGTCTTGTACTTTTCCAATGAAGAGGGAAAAATTATATTGATAAATTGATTATCAAATATATTCTCCTGATTGTAAATAGGAAGATTGGCTCTTCCCGCTATGCGCAAATTGACTGTGTACAGTGCCGTCATCATAATAATGCCGGAAAGCAGGTCGCGCACCTTGAATTTTACGTGTATCATCCCCGTGATCATCCCCACCAGCGCACCTGCTGCAAAAGAAATCGGCAGCGTCAGATAAGGATTCATCTCCTTTGAAATCAGGATGCAGGCGATGGCTGCCCCCATGGGGAAGCTGCCATCCACTGTAAGGTCCGGGAAATCCAATATTTTGTATGTGATATACACCCCCAACGCCATAATGGCATATATCATTCCCTGTTCTAAAACACTTAATATCAAAGCCACTTTTCTTACCTGCCTTCCTTAAACCTAAACTTATTCTACTATAATTTCATCAAATTTTTCGTATGCACGATTTACAAACGATTCTTCCAAAACAAGCCCTGCTTTATCTGCAGCAGCGGTATTCACATAAAGACTTGCCTCGGTTATCACATCATAAGAAAGATCTGACGCCTTTGCTTCTCCCTTCAAAACCTTTGCCGCCATTGCGCCTGTCTGTTTACCCAATTCAAAATATTCCAGACCCATAGACGCCACGCAGCCGTTTTTTACCTGTTCTACTTCGGAACCAAATACCGGTATACCTTCTTTATCTGCCGCATCAAGAACCGTCTGCAATGCAGATACCACTGTATTGTCCGTCAGATTCGTGATACAGTCAACTCTTGCAGCTAAATCGGCGGCTGCCATGGGTATATCGGCAATAGTATTGATACCGCTGTCCACAATCTCAAATCCGTAATCATCTGCATATTTTTTATATTCTGCTATGGTGCTTTCGGAATTTGTCTCGCTGGTGGTGTATAAAATACCGATTTTCTCAGATTCCGGTAAGAGCTCGCGGATCATTTCCAGCTGATTCGTTACAGGAAGGGCATCCGATGTACCTGTCACATTTCCTACGCTGACACCATCTTCATCTGCAAGCCCTGCCGCCACCGGATCCGATACTGCCGTATAAATGACAGGAATCTCCGTTTTCAAGCAGGAATTGTATGCGCTCATGGCGCTCGGCGTTGCAATGGCACAGATCAAATCTACCTTTTGGGATACATAATTGTCTGCAATGGTACTTGCAGTACCCATATCCGCCTGCGCATTGTCAAAAAGGACCGTCAGATTTTCTCCCTCCACAATGCCTTCCTCTGCAAGACCTGCCAGGAAACCTTCCCGGCAGTTATCTAAGGAACCATGCTCTGCAAACTGGGAAATACCGATGGTATAGCTTTTCTCTGCCGATGCTTTTGCCTCCGCAGATGCCTCTTCTGCCCCTGTACTGCCATTGCTGCCGCAGGCAGTCATAGCCATCGTCATTGCAATTGCCATCAAAATAGATACAGTTTTTTTCTTCATAATCTTCCTCCATTCCGAAGCATTTTTATGCTTCTGCTGTTTTTTTCAGCAAACAATAAGCACTAAACGCTGCAGGCATTTTTATGATAAAAAAAAACGCCTCAAGCAACTATGCTTGAGACGGTAATATATCATATATTATCGCGGTACCACTCAAATTGACGAAATGTCCACTCATTCATGTACTATCATACATGCCGGTTTGATAACGGATCCGGTTTCCCGCCAGCGCCTACTATTCGTTCGGGCCATCCTCGAAAGTCCATTCACCATACATCCCTCTACTGCAATCCCACCGCCTGCAGCTCTCTTTGAAAGTTCCGACTGGTTACTCCTCTTCCTCATCGGTTTGAATTATTTGCTTTAGTTTTATATTAATATACTCACTTTCTCTAGTTCTGTCAACTCTTTTTTTACCGTCGATAGCGTAAGTTTATTGTAGGAATAGTACAGACAGAATAGCCCCTTGATTCGGTCAGACTTATGCTCCACATATCTTATCCAACACACATCAGCCCATACATTATCGCACATATAAGCAAACTGATTATACTTACTTTATTTGTTCTATAGTTTGCATTTGCAGGATTCCACTTTTTTATTTTGCTATTTTCAAATAAGAATCCAGTGGTTGCACTCATTATACCCAAAAGTAGCAATCCACATATTTTCATCGCAGGCAGTGTATTATTCTCAATTCCCTTTATTTCAAATACAATAACCGCCATTCCTATCCCTACACATAATATCAAAGAAAATATTGCAGTTACTGGAATACTGCGTTTGGCACGTTTCCTGTCATCTTCTCTGCGATAGATTTTATCTATCATTTTGTAGTTGCTCATTTCTATGCTTGTGGTAAAATTCAGTATATATGCAACGATCAGAACGCCATTAAACCATTGCATTTTCAAATTCATTCCATTTATCACACAAAGCAGAAAAATATATATAGTAGACATGCTTCCAATATGCAAATCAATCTGTACAAGCAGTTTCTTCACTTCAAAAATATTATACTCTATCTTGTCATCAAATCCTGCAATTCCATTAAAAGAATTATTTTTTATCGCATTGGAAAAATAGATATGCAGGAACAGTTGTATTGGAATGCATAGAATAAACATACAGATAAAGATCCCAACACTAAAAATATCCGTTATTGCACTGTGAATGATATATGCCAATATACATAAAACAGATATTCCTATAAAAATCCATGACATCAGTCCTTTCTTTTTGCGATAGTACATTAAATTTTCCGCTAATTGATTTTCATTCATATTACGCATCTCCGTATAATTCTGATAGCAATAATATACTGATTTATCCAGTTGCACTCTACCAACTATATAGAAAATATGGGCAACTATATGGCAACTATTAGTTGCAACTGCTGTTTTTTCTGCTATTAGTCCAATTTTATAGAATTGTTACTTCCATATATCCTAAGTTCTTATTCTTTTTTTAACATCATTCCTATTTTTTATCCAATTTAGCAAAACGGTACTCAAAGGAATTACTACATAATACATAATTTCACTTTTGAAACACTTAAATAATATTGAACTCATTATTCCCATCTGCTTCCACAGGTAATTCATTTATCCATAAGTTAAACAGTATACTTCTTTTAATGAAAAAATTCTTAAAAACCGAATCAAAAATCAAGCCTTTAAGAACTTTTCAATATGGAATAGGCGGGAGTCGAACCCGCGTCCAAAGACCCATTCCCTGTCCTTCTACTATCATAGTCGATTATTTCGGGAAACCCTCATTCCCTCCTAAACCAGGAAACCGACACCCCGGTTTATTCAGTAGCTTCATGATACGCCCACAGGTGCAAAGCTTAGCCTGTGTCGTTTCCTACATAGTCGATGCCCGGTTCCTAATGTGTAGGTGCACTAGGGCGGACAGCTGCCATTAGGCAGCGTATGCTAAATTATCTTCAGCGTTTATATTTATTTTTGCGATTTGACGCATCGCCTGCGGATAGCTTCTCCAGCTGCAAGACCCCTGTCGAAACCTTTACTATCCCTTATTAATTTTATTATAATAAAGAGGTTATAAAAATGCAACCTCTATACTCTATTTTATGCCCGAAGCCTTATTTTCATTTCCTTTTCAGCTTCTCTTTTTTGATCCTTTTTAGCGATATCCTGACGCTTGTCATAGAGCTTTTTGCCCTTGGCAAGACCAATCTCTATTTTGGCTCTGCCATCTTTAAAATATACCTGCAGGGGGACAATTGTGTATCCCTTCTCGGAACTATTTCCAATCAGTTTGCGAATCTGCTGCTTATGCAGCAGAAGTTTTCTTACCCGCAAAGGATCCTTATTGAAAATGTTTCCCTTTTCATAAGGACTGATGTGCATGCCATAAATAAACACCTCACCGTTTTCAATTCGTATGAAGGCTTCCTTGATGCTGCATTTACCCATGCGCAGAGACTTCACTTCCGTTCCATGAAGCACCAGACCTGCCTCATATTTCTCTTCTATGAAGTAATCGTGATATGCTTTTTTATTGTTTGCGACCAGCTTCATTTCTTCTTTCGCCATATGCTTCGCACATCCTTTCCTTTTCAGACTTAAGTCAACACCTATAGCAAACTGACGCCATCAGCCTTCTTCTCTATCTTCCTCCGGCGCCAGCACAAAGTCAATACTCTTTTGGAAATAATCCACGCCGTCCACCACGATTCGGATTCTCTGTCCCAACTTGAAGCTCCTGCCTGTATCCCTGCCTAACATCTCATAGGTTTCCTCACTATAGTAATAGTAATCTCCGAAAAGCCTTGATACATGAATCAAACCTTCCACGGTGTTGGGCAGTTCTACATAGATTCCCCATGAGGTAATCCCTGAAATGACGCCCTCAAAGATTTCTCCAATTTTCTGTTCCATAAACTGCACCTTTTTCAGTTTATCCGTCTCCCGCTCCGCTTCATCTGCCCTGCGCTCCATTTCTGAAGCGTGTTTTGCTACTTCCGGCAGAATCGACTGATAGTGGTCTATCCGTTCCCCATTCATCCGTCCCCGCAGCTGCTCTTTGATAATGCGGTGAATCTGAAGATCTGGATATCTCCTTATGGGGGAGGTAAAATGACAGTAAAACTGACACGCCAGCCCAAAGTGACCGGTACAATCCACCGTATACTGTGCACGCTTCATACTGCGTAAGGTCAGCCTGCTGATCAGCGCCTCTTCCTCGGTCCCTTCGATCTTTCCAAGAAGCTTTTGAATTTCCTTGGGATGTATTTCATTGTCGCCACTTTTCACCTTGATATGATATCCAAAGTTGTTGATGAAGGTGCCTAGCTTTAAAATCTTTTCCGGGTCGGGATAATCATGCGTCCTGTAGACAAAGGGAAGTTCCATCCAGTAAAAATGCTGTGCCACCGTCTCATTGGCAAGGAGCATAAAGTCCTCTATGAGCTTCGTCGCCGCATTTCTTTCGTACGGTTTGATGGAAACGGGCACGCCGTCCTTGTCTAAAAGAATCTTGCTCTCTGGAAAGTCGAAGTCGATGGAACCCCGTTTCTTTCTTTTTTCTCTTAAGAGGTCAGATAGTTCTTTCATCAAGAAGAACATGGGCACAAATGACTCAAACTGCTCCTGGGTATCGCTGTCCCCTTCCAGAATTTTATTGACATCCGTATAACTCATTCTCTGATCAACACATATAACCGTCTCTGCAATTTCATGATCAATGACTTCGCCTTTTTTATTGATGGTCATAAGGCAGCTAAGGGCAAGCCGGTCTTCCTTCATGTTTAAGGAACAGATGCCGTTAGAGAGCACATGGGGCAACATGGGAATCACCCGGTCTACCAGATAAACACTGGTTCCCCGCTTTTCGGCTTCCCTGTCCAAGGCAGAATTTTCCTGCACATAATTGGTCACATCTGCAATGTGTACGCCCAAAAGATAATTGTCTCCCTCCTTTGACAAGCTGACAGCATCATCTAAATCCTTTGCATCCTCGCCGTCAATGGTCACCATCTGCACTGTGCGCAGATCCTTACGCCCTTCCCGATCCTTAAGGCTTACCTCCTTTGCCACACGCAGTCCTTGATTTAATACCCTTTCGGGAAATTCCATGGGGAGATCAAACCCTTTCACGATAGAAAGGATGTCCACCCCGGGATCATTGACATGACCAAGGATCTCAACTACTTTCCCTTCCGGCTTATGCCTTTCATCGCCGTATTCCGTCAGTTCCACTACAACCTTATGCCCTGTGACCGCTCCTTTAGAACGTTCTATAGGCACAAAAATATCTGAAGGCAATTTTTCATTGTCAGGAATGACGAATCCAAATTTCCCTGCTTTATCAAAGGTTCCCACGATCCGTTTAAGTTCATGGGACAAAATGGAGACAATCTTTGCCTCCTGTCTCTTGCCATGCTGTCCCGGCAAAAGTTCCACCATTACCCTGTCCTTATGGAATGCTCCGTTTACTTCATTTTCCGGTATGAAAAAATCCTGGACCTGCCCTTCTATCTCCACAAATCCAAATCCCTTGGCATTACTGATAAAAGTTCCTGATAGCTGGGAAGGTACACCGTCTCCCTTAATATACTTCCCCCGTCTGGTTAACTGAAGCTTTCCTTCTTTTACCAGTTCTTCCAAAATTTCTTTCAGTTCCCCGCGTTCCTCCGCCTTAACCTGCATAAAGTCAGCAAGTTCTTTTTCCTTCATAGGAATATAAAAATCTGCTTCAACCAATTCGCCTATTTTATTTTTACGCTCTTGCCTAATTTCCAATTTCCGTTTCCTCTCTGCTGCAACATTACCAGCCAATGCTGCACTTTGCCAGACCTCCTTATGCCGGCAACAAAGCCAGACTTCTTCCAGCACCTTTCTGTCAAAAAAGGCATTCTTTTACAAGAATGCCTTAAGTCTCAAAAAACATTAAGATTTAAAATAATCGTCAGCAGCATGAACCCAATCGCGAGATACTTGGTAAGTTTCACCAGCTTTCCTTCCATGGAACGCCCCTTATTCTTTCCCCAGTATGTCTCAGCCGCACCGCTTATGGCTCCCAAACCTGCCGACTTGCCTTCCTGCATCAGTACGAGCACTGTAAGTGCTATACACAATATGATAAAAATAATCTGAATAACGATTTTTAATACTCCCATTCTTACACCTCCTAATGCCAAGCAAAAGTTAGTGTAACACAAAAATCAACTGATTTCAAGTATTTTCTTTTCTTTCTCATCAATTGTGCAGTTACCTGTGCGCAGCCAACCTTGGGGCTAAACTTCTATTCCTGTGCTGCAGCTTCGCCTTCACCAGCCTGTGCTGCTTCCACTTCTGTCAGCACACCTTCCGGAGTCGCATGATACGCTTTCCCGTTCAGTTCTAAATCCTGGTTTCTTATAAGCACGCCCGTCTCATCAAAATAGTAAGGCTGCCCGTCAATTTCATAGATACCTGTCACGATATGCCCTGCTGCATCCGCATAATAAGTTTTGTCTGCTGCCATAAACCAACCTGTCACCATCTCGCCTGTGGCGGGATCATAATAGTAACAGCCGTCTTCTCTTGCATTCATTCCCGTAACTCGGATGCCTTCCGGGCTGAACAGATAGTTCTTCCCTCCAATCACCTGGACGCCAGTCAGCATGTGTCCGTCGTTGGCATCGAAATAATAAAAGTTTCCTTTCTCATCACTGAGCCATTCTCGTTTCATGGCGCCATTATTGGCAGGATCATAGAAATATTTCAAGTCACCGAGCACTACCCAGCCCGAAGTCTTAACGCCATCTGCCGTAAAGTAATGGTCCGCTCCATCGATATTGCACTGTCCTCTGGCAATGCTTCCGTCCTGAGGAGACAGGTAGTAAGTGCCGGTGGCATCCGTAAACCATCCTCTGACCAAATTTCCTGCGCCGTCCAGATAGTATTTGGTGTCATTGTGGGCAACCCAGCCCTTCTGCATTTTCCAATTGCGGTAAAAGCGTACATTTCCGTTACGTTCGATAAAGCCTTCCGGTATAATCAGACTGCTGTAATCCTTATACTGGTAGTTGACGTCCACTCTTCCACCGACCCCATTGACGCTTCCATGGCTGGAATACTGCCAGAAGCACACATTGTTGTTGTATTCGCAAGTATCATTATACTGCGCCACCCATTTATCCCATCCCGTAATGCTCAGCTTCTGGACAAACATATTCTTGTTAGAATAAACCATGGGATAATAACCTGCAGCATCGATGGCTGTACAGAATGCATTGATGATATCGATCAGCTGCTGGTCAGATAAATTTTTATGGCATTTGTCTTCAATATCAAAAACAATGGGATAATTGACTGTATACGGTTCTATCCACTGCAGAACAAGATTTGCCTCGTTTGCCGCCTGCTCCGGCGTTGTGGCATAAGAGTAAAGATAGATTCCCGTCTTTATGCCTGCTGCCTGGGCGCCAGTAATATTGGCAGCAAATTGAGGATCCACGCCGCTTTTCGTGCTTCCCACCTTGATAAAGGTAAAATCGATCCCTGAATTTGCCACCTGCCCCCAATTGACCGTTCCGTTATGCATAGACACATCGATGCCCTTTGCGATAGACCCACTTGAAGTCACCGCCATAACCTGATCTGCCGGAAGAGTGCCAAGTGCTGCGACCATCAGCGCTGCTGCACAGATTCTTCGTATCATTGCTCTGCATTTTTTTATCATTTGTTCCTTTTCCTCTCTTCTTAAGTGTTTCAGACATCATTTGTAATCTTGATACAATCTGCCCTTTTGAATTTTTTGAATAAAAGCCAAAAAGTAAAAGCAAGCCAAAAATCAGTATTAAATCTTATTGAACGGCTCCTTATAAGCCGCAACGCTGCCAAGCTCCTCCTCAATGCGAAGAAGTTGATTATATTTCGCAACACGATCACTCCTGCAGGGTGCACCTGTCTTAATCTGACCGGCATTGACTGCCACGGAAAGGTCCGCAATAAAGGTATCTTCCGTTTCTCCCGAACGATGGGATATCACTGCCTTGTATCCATTTTTCTGTGCCATTTCAATCGCTTCCATGGCCTCTGAAACCGTACCGATCTGGTTGACTTTTACTAGAATTGCATTTGCCACATGAAGCTTGATTCCTGCATCGAGCCGCTTGGTATTGGTTACAAAAAGGTCATCCCCGACCAGCTGAATCTTATCCCCAAGACGCTCCGTCAAGTGCTTCCATCCATCCCAGTCATCTTCTGCCAGTCCATCTTCAATAGACAAAATTGGATATTTGGAAATCAAGTTTTCATAATAGGAAATCATTTCAGACGTATCACGCACTACCTCACTTCCCTTAAGGGAACTCTCTCCCGGGAAATGGTACATGCCTGTTTTTTCATTGTATAATTCACTGGATGCTACGTCAAGGGCAATTTTAATATCCTGCCCTGGAAAATAATTACTCTTTTCAATTGCTTCTACAATTAAATCCAAGACTGCTTCTGCATCCGGCAGATCCGGCGCGAATCCGCCTTCATCGCCTACGCTGGTGGCAAGCCCCTTTTCCTCCAATATTTTTTTTAGGAAATGATAGATTTCCGCACAAATGCGTAACCCGTCTGCAAAGTTCTCCGCCTGTACCGGCATGATCATGAACTCCTGGAAGTCCACTGTGTTTGCCGCATGCCTGCCTCCATTTAGGATATTCATCATGGGCACCGGCATCAATCTTGTGTACGCACCTCCCAAGTATTGGTAGAGAGGTATATTAAGTGCCTTTGCCGCTGCCCGTGCCACCGCCATGGATACCGCTAGGGTTGCATTTGCCCCTAAGTTTCCCTTGTTATCTGTTCCGTCTGTCTCAATCAAAATGCGGTCGATCTCAATCTGATTTAGTCCGTTTCTTCCTGCGATGGCTTCCTTAATTTTAGTGTTAATGTTGCTCACCGCTTTTTTTACCCCAAGTCCAAAATACCGTGTTTCCGCATCCCGAAGCTCTACGGCTTCAAAACGTCCTGTGCTTGCCCCAGAAGGCACAGATGCCTTTCCCGCATAGCGTTTCCCCGTCATGGTATCTGTCAGTGTTATTTCCGCTTCAACCGTGGGATTTCCTCTGGAATCTAAAATTTCTCTCCCGTGAATATTCGTAATCTGCATATATGTTTTCATGTTAAAGCCTCCTGTAACAAAAAATTTTATAACTATTGTAACCGTTTTTATAACTTGCTATACTAATGCAGGAAGACTATTCCAGAAGGAGATTTTTTTAAAATGAATCAGAAAATAACAAACGAAAAGGAAGCGTGCTTAAATTCAGGAAAGCTTACCAGAACCGATTATATCTGTATGAGTGTTCTGGCTCTCCTGTTTACGGTAATTGCCTTTTTCAGGCTGGGCAACACGTATGCACCTTCTTCTTCTTATATGACTGACACCGTAAACAGAGATATCGTCCTTGATTTCGGAGAATACACCGATATCGGTTCTATTTCTATATTTTTAGGCAATTTGAACACTAGGCATTTTTCTATCTCTGCATTCAATGAAGTGACCAATGAATGGCAAGTAATCAACGGGGACGCCATTGCAGAATCTGTATTTGCCTGGAATAAGATCGATTTAAACTACCGCCTTCGATATTTAGGTATCGTCGCAACAGATGACACAGCCGTTATCAACGAGATTGTCGCCACCGGTTCGGACGGTTCTCTTCTTGTGCCTGTCAATGCAGCTGATTATCCTGCCCTTTTTGATGAGCAGGAAATGATGCCCGAATCCAAAACTTATATGACCGGCACCATGTTCGACGAAATCTATCATGGACGCACTGCCTATGAGTTTCTCCATGGGCTCGTCACCTATGAAACTACCCATCCACATCTGGGGAAAATTTTAATTTCTGTTGGTATACTTTTATTTGGTATGAATCCTTTCGGATGGCGCTTCATATCTGTGATTTTTGGTATTCTTCTGATTCCGCTTATGTATCTTTTTGCGATAAAGATATTTAAAAATACCTTTATCGCCACTGCCGCCACGGGGCTTCTGACTTTTGACTGCATGCATTATACCCTTTCAAGAATTGCCACCATCGACATCATCGCAGCATTTTTTATTCTGTTGATGTATTACTATATGTACCGGTATTTTGTGGAAGATTCCCGCTACCGCGCTTTATCCTCTTCGATGCAGGATAAATTTCCACCAAAAAGCGTTTATCTTCCCCTTGCCCTCAGCGGCATCAGTATGGGACTGGGCATTGCCACCAAGTGGACGGGGGTCTATGCCGGCGCCGGACTCGCTGTCTTGTTTATCTGGTATACCATCACTCATTTTCCTAAAAAGCAGACCCTTAAGCTTTTCTTTTTCTGCTGTCTGTTCTTTATTGTGGTACCTTTGATTATGTATACCCTGTGTTTCATTCCCGTTGTGGGTTACTCCGAATATAGCGGACTGATCGACAAGACTATTCAAGGTACAAAATATATGTTCGACTATCACGCCAATCTGGTTGCCGAACATTATTATAGCTCTCCTTTTTATGAGTGGCCGGTCATATGGATGCCGCTTTTAGATGCCTGCGACGAGGTGAACGCTTCTATGTCAAGCTGTGTCAGCACCATGGGAAATCCCGCCATCTGGTGGTTTAGCATTCCCTGCCAGCTTTATGTGCTTTTCCGTTGGATTTTTAAAAGGGATCAAAAGGCAGGTTTTTTGTGTATTGCTTATCTTGCACAATATGTCCCATGGATGTCGATCAGTCGTATCACCTTTATTTATCATTATTTCCCCGCTTCACTGTTTATGATTCTGATGACAGGCTATGCCTTGCTGCATGTGAAAGAACATTTTTCATGGGGAAAAAAGGCAATTACCGCTTATCTGGTAATCGCCCTTGTATGTTTCTTCATCTTCTTTCCATTGATATCCGGTCTGCCCGTGTCCAGAGAATACGGCTACTCTGTAAGATGGCTGAAAGACTGGATTTTGGTGCTGTAAACTTCATGAATTGATGATGGACCAGGGAACTGCCGCGGCGTAATCTCCAAACACCGTCACACAAAACTTCTCCTTGGGGAAACGCTCCTGTATGTTACTTCTGAACACATAGACCGTGCTTTCAGGAGCTTCATACAGGTTCTCCGGAGGATTGCCATATCGGAATCTATCCCAATAGGTTCTATTCCTGTTCTCTTCCAATCCGCCCTCTCCCTGAAAATACTTAGCATCCACATCGAACACGAACAACGTAAGAATTTCCGATACGTTGTAAGCCCCCTCATACTGAGTGTCAGGTGTAATGTAATAGCAGTCACAGTCATATTCCTTAACATACGTCAAAGCATCCACAAAGTCTGCATAAAATGCTTTTTCCATATCCTGCGCCCACGTGGTGAAATATTGGTTAAAAAACAATACACTCAATATGCCATACGTTGTTAGAATCACATAAAGCGTCTTTTTCCACTTTCGGATTACGAAATAAATCCCCACCGCCGCAAAGATGATATGTATATAAAAAATGATATTGATTCTGTTCACATTGACATAGTTAATCATTATCCCCACCAGCAGGCTGAAGATCCAAAAGCAGAGCAAAAGCTGACAGCCGGCTTTTTTATTGCCGTCCTTTTCCTTGATTGCTCCAATCAGCACGCTGACCGCACCTAAAAGAACAAACGGCATGGAACATTTATACATAGTTCCAAAACCTTTGACAGAATTCCAGAGCCAGTCCTCCTTCTGCAAAAACACCACGTTAAACATTGCTTTAAGGTTATCCAACAATTGCTGCCCCATATTGTCAGAAAAGAGCAGGATATCGGCGGTGCGCACATTCCCGGCAAAAAACTGCATGGTCACAAAGGGAAGCCTTACCGTCTCCCATTTCATGAAATTAATCAGCATGGTCCCGTAAATAGGCCATGAAATGCCAAAATAAATGAACAAGCACAAAAGCACATCCTTAAGATTCACCTTCCGCTGCAATAAGAGGAGAATGCATGCTGTAAGTAGAAAAAAGGGAACCATATAAAAGGCGACCCCATAACAAAACATGCATAACCCAAAAAAGAGCATAGATAAATAGAGATTCTTCTTTTTCTCCAATCCTCTGATCAGAAAATACAATCCCAGCACGAACATATGGGGAAACAGATTGCAGTCAAGCGCCCATCTGCTCTGCATATAATGCCATGGATTTACGGCAAGAAAAAGTAACACCGTCACCCCTGTTTTTTCTCCGAACAGCCTTTTTACGATTCCGTATATTCCTGCCGCCCCCGCTAAGCTTACCAGCAGCATGGGAAGCCGCATTGCCAGCTTGTTCAGACCGAACAGCTTGATAAAGGGCACCGTGAGATAAGAAAGCAACACGCTCATTTGTCCATACCCCCACGCTTCAAAGTGCGCCGGCATAAAGGTCCCATAACGGTCTGTAGCGTATTGGGCAAGCGCTCTTGCATCCACTGCCCCCATCGCCCCATCCTGATTTAATCCTCCGGGAATCTCTGGGAATCCAATCAGCCTGACAGCAATCAGCCCGTAAACGGCAAGGATGAGAAATGCCATTTTCCAGTTTCTTTTTAATGCAGATTCATTTATCGTCTCTATACTTCCTCTCATTTGTCTCTCCTACAACCAAAAAGCTGTTATATATTTAAAATGGGAATATAAATCCGGTCTTAAATCCTTAAGCGCTTCCCCTGTATCCAAGAAAAAGATCATACCCTGATATAAAGCTTCCGTCCCAAGGGCAATCAAAAGCCCCCAGATGATCATTCTTTCCAGAATACTTCCGGCTACCTCTTCATGGCTAAGCACAAGTAATACTGCAACCGCCGCAGAAAGCATGATAAAGATTGAAAAATCACTGAAATATCTCTGCAGAATGCCTGACATATTGGTATCCGCCGCAATCACGATTCCCGCAATCAAAAGTCCTGCCACGGAAAACAGCCACGGCTGCTTTCTGCCTCTTTTCATCTGCCTGTGAAAAATAACTGGAAGCAGACTAAACCAGGCAAACAAGTGCGCCGAATAGATTCCCCCATAGGTCGCCTCCTGTATAGTGACACCCATATACTGGCTGCCGAAATAGTTTGCCTCCACAAACGGAAATTGCACCTGAGTCCTTACCGGCCAGAACAGATACGCCGCTATGCCAAGGGGAATCCGATCCCACTCCCATCCTCTTCTTCTCATATCGTTAAATGTAAGATTATAATTTGCCCCAAAGTCAAAAACAGATCCAAAACGGCTATAATTATAATACATCAAGAGCACCGCTACTCCCAGCATGGGGAGCACATAAGCAAGCACTGCTGTTTTTTTCTTTTTGAGCATTTCAATTGAAATTACATATTTTCCAAACAAAACAAACGAGAAGACAACGAACAGGAAAAGCTGCGGTCTGCATCCCGCGATCAGCGCCGTAAACAGCGCTCCTAATGCCAAGTATCTTAGTGACAGCTTCCCTCTTTCATCCGCCAGAAGAAAGCACCACAGTCCCAGCACGCCAAAGACAAGCCCAGAAAGAATGGGAACCGTGTACAAATCGGGACGCTTTGTCATATAGATGGCACCGCTTCCCAGCAAGGTCAATTCTGTCATCATGAACCACACTGCCAGAGAAGTTTGTGAAAACCATTTTTTGATGATTCGGTCTATGATTCCAAGGATACCTGCCAGATATAAGAGTGCCAGCACAAAAATCAACATATTATTATGTAAATGAGTTCCTGTAATCAGATAATAGGGCAGATAAAATAGCACTGCCGGAATCACTCCAAAATACACATAATATTTGCCCTCATAATAAGCGTGATCCCATTTATACCATGTTCCAGCCTCATTCATGACCTGGTTGCGGTAATCGTAATCATAAGGATTTTCCATTTCCGTAAGGGCAAGGGGCGGTTCCTCCGCCAAAAAAAAGCTGCCCTTTTTTAAGCTCTCCGCCAGCTCTTGGTACTGCCTTTGATTATCCCCGCGCTCTTCCCTAAAATAAGGGTTTACATTCGTCAGATAAAAAAACAAACATATATGCGCCATGAAAAAGACTAGCATTCCTGCCGCCTTTAATTTTCCTCCCAGTTTAAAATAAGAAATTCGATGCAGTACAGAGGATGGACGAAGCAAAGCAATCCCTGCCACGAGCAAAAGCATTGCCGTCATTCTCTCAATCGAAAGAAAGAGAGGAATAACCGGATTTAAAATAATCGATAATGAAATCTCCTGACCTGCAAAAAGCTCCGGAACAATTTTGAGCCCTGTACATTTCCCATATAAATGATAGGTGATGTAACTGCTTCTTTTTTCGTTCTTCCATAGCTCCCGCTCTGGCAGTCCATAAAAAATCTTATGGGACTCATCCGTCACATACTGTCTCACAAGGACCGATCTTGCCTCTCCCTCCACCCCGTTCAATACGGAAATTTCAATACAGGCGGTCTTCAGATTACAATTAAGTCCTTCTATATCAATATCCAGACTTCCCTCCCCTATGGTATAAGTGCCATCCCTATGAGCAACGTACCCACTTCCCAGCGTCAAATGCATATCACTGACTTCACTGTTTCCAAGGGATTCCCAGTGCCTGAAATTGAAAAAAAACAGTTCTATTCCTAAAACAATGACAAAAATCATCCCTATCTTTCGTGCCGTGTGACTCAATGTTTTCTTCACCTTCTGACTTCTCCCGTTCTCTACTGTAAAACCATGTTTTCTCTGACCTGCCTGTAAAAGTCCATCCCTACACAGACAATCAACCCCAGCATGGCAATTGAAATATATTGCAACGGTACAAGGTGCACTGCAATCAGATAAGGCATAAAAATCAGCACCGAAATCACCATAAACCCACATGTCACGGGAAGCTTTTTCACATGGAGTACACCATAGATGATGGCAAGCAGATCGATCAAAAAGCCATATCTGTCATGCATATGTGGCAGACAATACACGGCAACCGCCACCGTGAAAAGGGCAAGGGTCACCATCAGTTCCCCTGTCAGCTTTAATTTCCTGGTATAGAGATAGTACGCAATACATCCTAACAGTATGACCGTCATAAAACTTCCCGCTCCGCTGACCTCATCTGCGTGCCGCATATCCGGCATAGCCTCCCCTAATAGGGCGTAAATATTAGGATATTCTAAAGTGCCCCAAGGATAGGTATTGGTCTGATTAAAATAGACCAGCATCAGCTCCTTGAAATCCCGCCCCATCAGCCATGCCGGAAGCGCGCTGACCACATAACTCACAGGAATCCACACAAAGTCCCGAAACCGGATGGTCTGCCCCTTCAGCCACATGATCACCAGAAATGGCAGCAAAAAGACCGCCTGCAGTTTGAATGAAAAAGATATTCCTACAAATATCAGACACCATCTGCTGCTGCCCCTGAAAAAGAAGTACATCGCAAATAGAAGGAAACAAGTATAAATGATATCACACTGGCACCAGTATGCACTGTCTAAAATCACTGTGGGAGACAGCAAAAGCGCCGCCATTCCAAGAATAGACTTTCTCACATTTCCCGTAAGTTTATATACAATCAGAAAAACAGCTATTGCTGCCAAATAATCGAACAGAACGGACACCAACTTTAACCCATACAGATCGTTGTCGGTGATATAAGAAATCAGACACATAAGATACATATAAGGCGATGTATAGTTTGAAATCTGCTCTCTTAAAGATAAAAAACCTCCCCCTGCCCGAATCCTCTTCATCCATTCTGCCAGAAATCCCCAATAGTCTGCCGACTCAATGGGCATCAGTTTCCATCTAATTAAAAAGGCAAGTAAGAACAGGCATATGATAAAAAATAAATCCACCACTTTACATTCTACTTTCCCAATTCTTATATTTTTCATCATTACTTTATCTATGATACGCTCTTCCATTTTAAACCTCTGCCTATTTTTATCATTATCAAAATCAGCAGTGGACTTATCCACTGCTGATTTCATCCTAGCATATTATATCATTATCGCTGTTAAAATTCTATATCCTGTCTTACTCTTTGTAATCGGTATCTTCCATGACAAACTCCGGCACCTGACCTTCCAAAAATCCGTACCATGCATTGGTCCCGAAATTCTTGGTCATTTCACTGTCTGTCTTAAAGTATACCACCACCTGATAATTCCTATCAAGCTTCTTTCCACAATCCCAATCATCGATTACCAGATCGCTGGGATAGATACATTCTGCGATTTCCCTGATCTGTTCTTCCTGCGCATAATCCGCATAGACGCGTGCATCGATTTCTGAATCGTACTCTCCCGCTGCCCCCATCTCCAGCAAAATGGCAGGATCATCCATTCCGATTGCTGATGCCCCGGCTGTGGCAAGACGTTCTTCCTGCAAGTCTCTGACAACATCATAATTGTAGTTTACCACCTGAATCTTGGAAATATCCTCCAATTTTACCTGTGTATCCATATAATATCCATTTTCCTTCAGGTAGGCGATGCTGTCTTTATAGAAAGGATAAATATACACTCCCACATCCCAGCCTCTTGTTGCTCTGGACATGACGCCGTTGCTGCTCATATAAACGCTTCCATTTATCTCTTCAGTAATGGCAAAATTCAACATTCCCACAGGCGTATTCTCCCTAATATTGCTGAAATTCGCCAATGCCAAATCCTTCTGATAAATTGCTAAAAACGCCTTTGCCTGTGCCTCGCTCATCTTCTGCTGATATATCCGGTTCCCATAAGACGTATTTATCTTATATTTCCCTTCTTTATTTTCCAGCATCGCCGTCAGGGAATCGGAAGCTCCCATAAAAAATCCCTTTTTAAATTCCTCTGCCCCAACAATTTTATCCAGCGTCTCTACCGTATGCGCATCCTCCACATTCACCCAAAGACCTCTGCAAACTTCACGCCCATTCTTAAGCCGGTATAAAATGTTTGTATAAACCCATGTTCCTTCTTGATTAGATGTATTATCATCCCCATAGCGGTCCACTTAATCGAACGCCTTCATGGAGCGCTCCGCCATCTCACAGATTTCTTCTACATTATGGAGCTGCATATTCCTTCTGGCATATTCATAACTGGAAATAAAGGTTCCGCTGTCGTCGAAATGGGCGCCTCCATATCCCTCCTCATAATAATCCGGGACGAAAGCAATGCTCTTAATCTGATTATGGTTGGGAATATAGCTGTCATATCCAAATAAATCATATCTAAAAGCAATGAAAATCAATGCCACAGCAACAGCGCTTATCACCATATGCGATATTTTATGGAGACATCCTTTTATATCAAATTCATAGATTACCTGAATCAGCCCGCTTCCAAGCAACACAGCAAACGCCATGGCAAAAATCATCCAGCCAATTCCATCCATGGACATTTCCGGATCAAAACTTAAGATATCTGCAATCACGCCTCCCATAAAAAGCGCTGCTGGAACCACCAAAAGGACTTTCACAAAAGGCTTGGTGATTTCGAAGGTCATTGCCCTGCCTGCTGCTTCTGCAGGACGCTTTAAGTAACAGATATAGGAAAGCACGCCTACCACCGCTGCAAAGACCAGCATACCAATCAGATACTTAGCATCCAGACGGTTTGCATAAGAAAACCTTGATGCCAGATTGATATACATCGTAAATGGTGAGAGTATCGGCGCCTTATCAGAACCAAAATAGCTGAAATACCGGAAAAACATTTGCTTGTACCCTTCCGACACCATTCTGATCAAAAATTCATACACACAAAAGGTCAAAAACGCAAACCCTGTGATCACAATGTTTCCGGTCAACATGACCGCTAAGATTGCCATATGATAGACGCCCAGATATAAAAGACTGTTTGCCAGCATTGCCGCTGCTGCACTTACAAAGACAGACTGATTCACTGCCCCGTTTCCCGCCGCAATGAGCAGGCTGATCGCCAGTCCTGCAAAATAAGGAATCATATACAAAAGGATTCCATTAAGCCAGATAACCAGAAACCGCTTTTTTCTTTTTACCGGCATTCCCATATAAAAATCAATCTTTTTCCTGCTGTAAAGGTAAGAAAATCCCTGAATCGCACTGATCACGGCAAGTGCCGACGTGAGAAACAGCATACCTGTGTTCATTCCCATCATGCTGAACATGCTGCCGACCAGACGTTCATGTATAATCTCCTCGGCGATGGTGCTTCCGTAACTTTCTGCCACCCACTTGCTTCCCCTGACAATCCCGTTTATCGTAAGCGCCGTAAGGGCAGGAAATGCCAGCATAAATGCCAGTGCCGATACGATCCACACCCACAAGCGCCTCTTACTGTTTTCTTTCATACTAACCAAGAATGAGCTTTTTGATGTCATATCCCACTACCTCCGTTTCACTTATAAATATTTCTTCCAGAGAAAGAGGCAGCGCCTCAAAGAAAATGGTATTGGCTGTGGCAAAAATAGCCAATATCTCCGCCTTGTTCCCCCGCACCGTCAAGACATTTAAAGAACCCCGCTTTTCATTCTTCATGATATCCAACGCTGAAATGACTTTTGCCTCGTCCTCAATGGTCTTGAACACGCACTGCACCTTCTGGATATTACATTTCATATCTTCCAGATCCTTGGACAAAAGAACACCTCCCTTATGCAAGAGCCCCACATGATCACAGATATCTTCAAGCTCTCTTAAATTGTGGGATGCAATCACAGGCGTCATTCCCCTGCGTTCCATTTCACTGGCAAAAATACTCTTAATTCCCTGTCTCATGACCGGATCAAGCCCGTCAAAGGTCTCATCGCACAGCAGATACTTTGCATTGCTACACACCCCGCAGATGAGCGCTAATTGCTTTTTCATGCCCTTTGAATAAGTGTTGATTTTACGTTTCTTATCCAGTCCAAAATTCACCAGATAATTATTGAAATCCTCCACCGCAAATTCAGGGTAGATGCTGCATAGATACTTCTGCATATCCATGGCATTGCTGTTGGCAAAGAAGTAAGGTTCGTCGGCAATAAAATAAATATTCTTCTTTGCCTCCATATTGTCAAATACAGGCAGACCATCGATTGCAATTTCTCCCTTTTCAGGCTCTAACACGCCGGCAAGCATCCGAAGAACCGTACTTTTTCCCGCTCCGTTGGTTCCAATCAGACCGAACACTGTATTTTCCTTGATGGTCACGCTGACATTGTCAACCGCTTTTATCCTGTCATAGGATTTGGTCACATTTCTTATCTCAATCATGTGCGTCTCCCCCTCTTATGCTTTGAACGATTTCTTCCTCTGTGATACCAATCTCGAAAGCATTCTTACAGAGTTTTTGTAACTCTGCAAAAATTTCCTTCCGGTAATTAGAAAGAAGCTGTCTGCTGTCTGAAACAAAATTTCCCTTTCCCTTTACGGTAAAAATATATCCCTGCCTTTCCAGCTCCGCGTAAGCGCGCTGAATGGTGTTGGGATTGATGGACAGATCCACCGCCAGATTCCGCACCGACGGAATCTTATCATCCGGGTGCAGCACACCGCGCAGTATCAGCATCTTAAATCTCTCTACTACTTGTTCATAGATAGGTCTCGTATCTCTGTAATCTATGAGTATCATGCAGTTCTCCTCTCCCGCCGCACATCGTATGCAGTGTACTAATATTATTAATACACTTATGATACATTGCCTGATATGCACTGTCAAGGAAAAACCCACAGATTAATAGAATCTTAACCTGTGGGCTCATTTATTCTTCCAATAGGCACGCCGCCGTACAAAATTACTTTTTAATCAATAACGATTTTCCTGTCATCTCCTTTGGCTGTTCCATTCCCATCATTTCAATCATGGTAGGAATAATGTCTGCCAAACAGCCGCCTTCTCGCAGCGTATATGCCGGATCCGCATTCACGATAATAAAAGGAACTGGATTGGTGGTATGGGCGGTAAAAGGTGCGCCTGTCTCATAGTCAACAAGCTGTTCTGCATTTCCGTGGTCTGCGCAGATAAACATCTGTCCGTCCACTTCCCTGATGGCATCCACTGCCCTGCCAACACATTCATCCACTGCTTCCACTGCCTTGATAGCCGCGTCCTCGACTCCTGTGTGACCAACCATATCGGGATTCGCAAAATTAATAATAATCACATCATATTTGCCTGATTTGATGGCTTCTACCAGTTTATCGCAGACTTCATAAGCACTCATTTGAGGCTTTAAATCATAAGTTGCAACGTCTTTCGGAGAATTTACCAAAATCCTGTCTTCTCCTTCATTGGGTTCTTCCACTCCGCCATTGAAGAAGAAGGTTACATGGGCATATTTTTCCGTCTCAGCAATTCTGGCCTGTCTCATATGATTGGCTGCCAGCCATTCCCCAAAAGTATTGGTTACAGAAATCTTGTGGAAAGCAATTTCTTTGTTGGGAATCGTAGGATCATAGTCAGAAAAACACACGTAGGTAATATCCAGCCTCCTACCTCTATCAAATCCTTTGAAATCATCATCGCAGAAACTCCTGGTAATCTCTCTTGCCCTATCCGGTCTGAAATTAAAGAAGATCACCGAATCTCCGTCCTTGATAGTTGCAACCGGCATGCCGTCTTTGACTACCACCGTAGGTTTTACAAACTCATCTGTCTCCTCCCTGTCATAGGAATCCTGAATCCCCTGCGGACCGCTTGCTGCCGTAAGTCCTTCTCCCTTGGTAAGGGCATCATAGGCAAGATGGACTCTGTCATAATTGTTATCTCTATCCATTGCATAATAACGACCTGTCACAGATGCAATCTCACCTACGCCGATTTTCTTCATCTCTTCCTCAAGTTCCTCTGCATAGCCTTTTCCACTTGCAGGAGGGGTATCGCGTCCATCTAAGAAGCAGTGTACATAAACCTTGCTAAGACCATTCCTCTTCGCCAGTTCCAAAAGACCATACAGATGGGTATTGTGGCTATGCACACCGCCATCTGAAAGAAGTCCGAACATATGAAGCGTAGAATCCTTTTCCTTACAATTTTCCACCGCTTTTAAAAGTGCCGGATTTTCAAAAAAAGTACCATCCTGAATTTCCTTTGTGATTCTTGTAAGTTCCTGATATACAATACGTCCTGCGCCCATATTCAAATGACCAACCTCAGAGTTACCCATTTGACCTTCAGGGAGTCCCACTGCCATACCGCTTGCATTTCCTTTTACAAAAGGACATTCTTCCATCAGTTTGTCCATAACAGGGGTTTTAGCTTCCGCCACGGCATTGCCGTCTTTGCGCTCATTCAAACCATATCCGTCCAAAATCATTAATACTGTAGGTTTTTTCATCTCTATTCTCCTTTTGTTATTTCCATAACGATCTTACCACTTACGAATTATACACGTTTTAAATAGCCTATGCAAGATGCTGGTTTACTTTTCTGTTCCATAAATTGCCTTAAGCCCATAGTAGCGTGCCATCCAGGCATTCATCCAATCATCCGCTGGTTCCTTGACATAACTGGTTCCATTATAAGCATCATATTTACTATCAGAAGGCACTACCATGGGAATCGTGACCGACTCTTCCCCCCTTTCCACCGCCTGTTCAATCCTGTCAACGCCCTCCCTCACCTGGGCATACGTCGCATCAATTTTTGGGTACTCCATCTGAAAGGAATAAGCAAATGCTAACACCATCACCACCGCCAATACGGCAGAGACAGTACCTGAAAGCCAAATCAGGTCTTCATACAAATATGCTGCCGCAATGAGAAAGAACACCGTCCCAATAAACCATGTGCGCTCCGGCTGCATGGCTGAAAATACAAGCACACCTATGGAAGCTGCTCCCGCCAGCACATAAAGAAACGGCAATTTCCTAAAAGGCATTCCCCCCATGCTTTTACGGAGCACATAAGAAACCAGCAGCGCAATCAGAAGCAGCACGATAACAATCCCCAACTCCTTCTTCGTCACTGCCGCAATATGTTTCCCTCTTTCTACCAGCCCCGCCAAATCTGTCCGAGAGGATATCCTATAATTTCCTGGCGCCGAAATAAGCAAAATAATCCCCAAGATACCTCCCGCCATACCACTAAACGCCCACTTGGGAATCGGCATCTTATAGTAATAATACATCCCAATATACATAATGCCAAGCAACACCATGGCACCGCCGCTGTTTTCATTAGAACATCCGGCAAGCGCACCCAAGACTCCCATCAGAATCAAATTGCGCAGACTATTTTCCATCCTTTTCTGATTCATCAGATACACGCGATAAGGAAGCAAAACAACCAGAATGAGGACGGTATTCCACAAATAATTTGCCGCCCCTGAAGCCCATATGACCGTCATACCGAACTGGGGAAGAAAGAACCAAAGCCCTGCGTAAATAGAAACAAGAAGCACCGGACTTTTCTTTTTACCATAAGCGGCATGGAGATAAATGAGCCCGCCAAGCAAAACAAACATAAAAGCATTTAAAATCTTAAATCCTGTTTTCCCAAGCATAAGCGCCAATTGCAGCGCGCCGTGGGCTACAATACGCCCATTACACAACTTCCAGTGATTCATCATAGAAGAAAACACTTCCCATACCCGCATGCGGTGAGTTCCCTCATGAGGCGTTCCCATGGTATCAAAAAAGAAATGGTATTTGAAGTCGTCAGAAGTATAATCTGCATGGAAATTCAGCACCAGAAGAATTCCGAATACAATAAAGGCAACACCCCCGCTCCAAAAAAGCGTGGAATTTCCAAATCTTTCTATCGCTTTCTTAAAACTGCCCTTTATTTTTTGTATCAGCCCCCCATCGCCACCCTTCTTCTTTTTGATCCGATTAAATAGCAACAACAGAATCGTCAAAATGGAAATCAGCTTGGCGGCCTTCCATGTCAAGAGTTCTCTAAAGCGTACAGTAAACGTCCCCTCATATCCAGCCGGAAGATTTACTCTTATTCTGTTATTATCTTCACTTCTAACCAGTTCTAATACTTCATTAGTCGCCAGATCACGTGCCTCATATCCAATATAATAAAACAACGGCATGCATACATAAGCATCCTGCTGCTTTTCACTTCTGCAGGTTACAGTTACTTCGCAATACTGCTTATGGAACCCTTCAATAACAGCTCCATTCGCTACAGGTACCTGCTGTCCTTCCGTAGCTGGTCCCCATGTATTTTCATAGAGATATTCTCCTGTTGAAACTGCATTGTTGTCCAACCCGGCAATATCATATATAACAAAATAATCCCCTCTGTAAAGAGTACTATAAATCAGCTGTGTCCCCTGCCAAACAGCCACCAGCCCGAAAAGCGCCATCACAACCGCCGCAGCCTTTCTCCCGTAAGCCTCCGATACACCCATTATGAAAAATACTGCCAACACACTGCCAAAAAGCGCTGCCATGGTCAGAAAACGATATGGAAACTGTATATGAAGGAAAAGACTTCCCAAAGCTGGCAGAATCTTATTTATCGCATAGTAGGGAAAAACGGTGGACGCCATAAAAACAGAAAGAAGAAAAAAGCCTGAACACAAAAAGATTCTTTTTCCCTGCTTTTCTGCCCTGCCCCTGGCATATAGGCACACTGCCCCTGCCATTACCAAAAGGTATGCAGAACCAACAGGTTTGGGAAACTTCTGAGAAATGGATGCAAGCTCTCCCCATGCAGAATTTAAGGTTCCATTCCAATAGACTGCAAACAACTCCGCAAAGTTTGCCCCCCACCGCTGAAAGGCAGGCGTCATCTCCGCCTTGGCAGTAACCACAAAATCCTCCCCCATATACTGTAAAAAAGGGATGATAAACCAAAGGTTTAAAAGCAGCGTAAGCAGCACAATCCGTGATAGATAAAACAGAACATTCTTCCTAAAGATTCTTTTACGATAAATGATGCAGAAAATAAGAATCATAAAAGCCGTCAAAAAACATGTCAGTACATGAGTCTGAATCAGCCCTGTAAATCCTATGACAGGTGCCGCCAATTTATCTGTTGTAATCGCTTCATCCTCCTTTGCTTTAAGCGCATACCAAAAGCTAAGGATTATTAAAGGAAGAAACAGCATTGCAGAATACTCTCCCAGTGCCGCGCGCACGTAAATGCAGCTTAAGCGATAAGGCGCCAGGGTATATAAGCAGCTTCCGAACAAAGCCGTCTTTTTGTCCCCCGATATCTTCAAAAAGGCATAGTATGCCACCGCCGCTGTTCCCAAATTTATGGCGGCAATATAACATTTATAAGCGTTCTGTACGCTCACACCCAAAAGACGCAAAAGTGCCGGGAAATACAGCATCTGATCACCATACATAATGGACACTGGATACCCCCAGCCATTAAACCACCCGGGCTGCATTTTCACCGGAAATCCTCCTGCCAACAGTCCATCCTTTAAGCCTTCTATTCTAAGCAGGTGGAACATCAAATCATGGCCAAACAGAATATATTCTTCCATAAGCCCTACAGACGCTGTCATTCCAATGGCGAATAGGCAGAACACTTCTGTAAATCTCTTCACTTTTTTATCTCTGTAATAAAAGACGGCGGCAATCACATTTGCCAAAAGGAGCTTAAGCGCCATGCAAAAAATCTGATATACCTTCGCATTCGCCGCCGTTTCCATATGTATTCGACGAATCACAAGGCTGCCGTTTTCTTCTGGCTCCACAACCAGCCGCAGATCATCCACCTCATCATTGACGTAAATGTCAAAGCTCTTTTCTGACTGCAAATAAGAAAGCTTTACATGATCGGAGTACAGACTGTGTACCCCCTTTTCGCTTGCCTGGGCGTAGCATTGACCATTGCCTTTTTCCTTTTCATAGTGGACCGTTACCTGATAGATTCCCTTCGGGACAGCAATTCTTTCTGTACAGATTTTGACCATTCCATCTGAACGATCTGTCATATAGTCGTAAAAATCATATTCAAAAGCGCCTTTAAGCAAAATGTTGATGCTGAAAAAAAGCAAAAATATCAATTCTGCAATACTGAATATAAAATACCACTGAAACTTTTTCTTACACATAAGCCTTATCCACATCTATCACAGCAAAATAATTTTCACCCAACTGCTCTACCTGTTCTTTGATATGAGATACCACTTCCTCATCCGACATTCTGTAATCAAAAGGTACCACTACATCAAAAATCAAATTGGTGTGGGTAGGACCATGGACAATGCGAAAATCGTGAAACTTTACGTCTCCTCCCATTCCCACTACAATCTCCTCCACCTTGTATCTGATACGATTGGTCAATTCATCATCCAGGCATACCGGATCCATATGAATCACAGCGCTACAATTAAGTTCGTTGGCAAGACGATGCTCGATTACATCAATCATATCATGCAAAACAAGAATATCCCCTGTGGAAGGCACTTCCACATGGACCGAAAGCATCACTCTCCCAGGTCCATAATTATGTACCACCAAATCGTGCAGTCCTAACACACCCTGCTTTTTATACTCCATGATGATTTCTTCAATATGTTTTACAAATTCCGATTCCGGCGGCTGCCCCAAAAGAGGACCTACCGTATCTTTCATAGCACCGATTCCGGTCCAAATGACAAACAAAGCTACCAGAATACCGCACCATCCGTCCGCCTGAATATCTGAAAAATAGGCTAGAAGCGTTGTAAGCAGAACCACGATTGTTGAAGCGCTGTCACTGATGCTGTCCTTTGCCGTTGCCATCATGGCGGCACTGTCGATCTTTTTGCTGATCTGTCTGTTGTAAAAGAACATATATAGCTTCACACAGATCGACACCACCAGAATCACCAGCACCAACGGGCTGGCCTCTACCGCCTCCGGGTGCAGGATCTTAGCAAAAGAAGACTTTAACAATTCCACCCCCATAAGAAGGATGATAACCGAAACCAACAGCCCGGACACATATTCGATTCTGCCATGTCCGAAAGGGTGCTGACTGTCCGGTTTCTGACCTGCCATCTTAAATCCAACCAGCGTGATAATGGACGAACCTGCATCTGAAAGGTTGTTAAACGCATCCGCCGTTATGGCAATGGAGCCGGAAAGCTGCCCTGCAATAAATTTAGTCAAAAACAAAAACACATTCAGAACAATTCCAACCCCGCCGCAGAGCATACCGTATAGCTGGCGCACCCTGCTGTCTGATGTGTTGGTATAATCTTTGATAAATAAATTTGACAAAATCGTTATCATTTTTTCCTCCATGCCAAAGCGTTTTACGCAAAGGAGATGAGCGATCAGTATTCTGCTGTCCACTCATGTTCCCCGCCCCAGTCACCAATCAGCTGGGAAGTTGTTCCCTCTGGCGCAGAAATCCTTGTCTCAAAACGGTAATTCATCTGAGGCACATATTCTCCGCCAATCTTCACATTACTGTAAAGATAAACAAATTCATATGTGGTGTGTGGATAAAATTCTTCATTCTCTGACGCTGGTTCATAAGAAATACACAGCCTCTGCACACCTGCATCCTCCTGCTTTGCTCCCCAGCATTTAATTACGCCGGCGCTTTTGGGACAGTCCTCAAAATCTGCAAAAGCAAATTTCCACTGCCCTTCTTCCTGCATCAGTTTCATCTTTTCCCTGCTTACAGGTATATAGGTCTCTCCATCCCAATATTCCATGGTTCCTTCGATAAACTGGTCCCGGATGGAGACATAGTCCTGTGACTGCATAAACTCCTTGATAGGTGCAAATTCACCGGATTCAAAAATATCAAATGCTGGTTCAAAAATATTCTGTACCCATGCCGCCTTTGCAATGCAAGCCATAAGCCCAGCAAGCTTTCCTTCTTTGTCTATTGCATTTACCCTTGCAAGGAGCTCCTGATATTCGGCAATATGACTTACGTCCAGCCACAGCACCGCATTGCCTGGCACCGCAAATTTTACGATTTCCGCCTTCAATTCCTCCGCAGGATTTACATTGTAGACCGCAAGCAATCTGTTCATAATATTCAGATATTCGTCAAAACTGCATGTGCCACCTACATCCCCCTCGCAGAACAGTCCTTCCGCCCCTGTTGCAAATAGCCGCACATAACATGCGTCCAAAAGCTTATACCCTTCCTCATTCACCTGATCCTTTTCAATTGCCATCACGCATTTTGAAAGCGTCTGCATGGTGCAGTTCTGTGCATTGATATCTGCCACAGCATCATTTAGTAAGTGCACGCAATATTCCTGCAAAAGGCTCTCGTCCTGGGTTGTCTCCCACCCTCTGTACAGAACCTGTTCCGCCGATTCCCAATCCTTCTGGGTCAGATAAACGCCTGCCATGGCTCTGTACGCCTTAATGGATTTAGAATCAATCTCCAGTGCTTCCTCACAGGAGGCAATTGCCTCCTCAAAATCTTGAGTCTGCACATATTCTCCTGCCGCCTCTAGCTGCTTTGCAATCTTAATCTCGGGAGAAAGATTAAAGACTAAGAAGCCTCCTCCCACAAGAACTACAGAAATGAAAACTACTGCTGCGATACGCCCTGCCAGCACAGCTCTTTTCCTTCGTTTTCTTCTTATTTTTCTTGCCGTATGGGGTGCTTTCTTCCTTTTAACGTCTTTTTCTACCATCATGAAAACCTCAACCTACCATTTTGTATC
Organism: Lachnospiraceae bacterium; assembly: GCA_011959285.1. Lineage (GTDB taxonomy): Bacteria > Bacillota > Clostridia > Lachnospirales > Lachnospiraceae > Suilimivivens. The sequence continues at coordinate 35,685 of BLLW01000023.1, forward strand.
AAATTTACTTCTTTTTGACAAGAACCCTTTCTCTCCCTTTGTTCCTTTTGTATTCCGGTCTGTCCTTTCTTTTCTGCCGCTTCTTTCACCTCTTATAGGTTTTTCATTCCTAAATGTCCTTTCACCTCTGCCGGCTCTCCCTCCTCTTCCTTCTCTTCCATTCCTGTCGCTTCTTGCGTTTCTATCGCCTCTGTCATTCCTATGACCTCTGCCCGATTTTCTGCTTCTTTCAGCAAAAGGCTTTTCTTCCTTTATCTCTTCCGGTTCATCTCCCATGTTCATCTGCATGAATGCCGCCGCAAGATCCAACACCGAAAATCCATTTTTCTCCGCCGCAAGCTGAATTGATTCGCGCATCTGTGACAGTTCTTTTTGTTCCATAATCTCCATCGCCTCTGCGAAGAGCTTTCCTGACTTAACCCTTGTAATATCCGCAGGGGTAGGAATCTTTCGCTCCCTTATGGTTGTATGACAGATCCGTTCAATATCCCTTATCTTAAAGATTTCTCTTCCCGATATCAAAGTAAACGATCTTCCTTTTCTGCCTGCTCTTCCAGTACGTCCAATTCTATGCACATAGTATTCAATATCTTCTGGCACGTCATAGTTAAATACCGCATCCACTCCGCTTACATCAATACCTCTTGCCGCCACATCTGTGGCAATTAAAATGGCACACCTTCCGTTTCTGAACAGATTCATGACCGTATCCCTCTGGTTCTGGGACAAATCGCCGTGAAGCCCTTCCGCCTCGTACCCTCTCTCCTTCAATATACCGGTGATTTCATCCACCATCCGTTTTGTATTACAAAAGACAAGACTTCTCGCCGGCTGATAATAATCAATCAGGCGAATCATAGCCTCTGCTTTATCCTTTTTGGCTACCCGGTAATATGCCTGCTTAATAGCAGACACCGTAATTTCCTTGGGCGTCACCTTAATATAAACCGCATTGTTCTGATAAGTTCCCGTAATATCCAGAATTGCCTGAGGCATGGTAGCGGAAAACAGCGCCATCTGGTGTTCCTTCGGCATATCCTCCAATACCGTCTCGATATCCTCGCGAAATCCCATATTCAGCATCTCGTCCGCTTCATCCAGCACAATCATCCTAATCTGAGCAGTTTTAATCGTATGCCTCCTCAAATGGTCCATCACACGCCCCGGCGTGCCCACGATAATCTGTACGCCCTGGCTCAGCGCTCTAATCTGTCTTCCGATATCCTGCCCCCCGTAAACCGGCAGTACTTTGATTCCGCTCCTATACTTTGTGAGCTTACGTATTTCTTCCGCTGCCTGCATTGCAAGCTCTCTTGTAGGGCATAAAATGATTCCCTGCGGTTTTTTTATCTGGGGATCCACACTCTGGATCATGGGTATGGCAAACGCCGCCGTCTTTCCGGTTCCCGTCTGCGCCTGCCCGATGATATCCTTTCCCTCAAGGAGTACCGGTATTGCCTGCTCCTGAATGGGAGTCATAGTTTCAAATCCCATCTCCTCCACTGCCTTCAAAATATCCGGATGAATCCCTGAATCTCTGTATTTCAATTTATTTTCAATTTCTTCTTTTCTTTCTTCCAATTTTTTTACTCCATTCATTCTTTTTCATCATTTAAAAACTGTTCTATAATAAACCTTGGACGTGCCTTTGTCTCCAAATAAATTTTTCCAATGTATTCTCCCACCACGCCAAGGGAAAGCAAGATTAATCCTCCAATTGCCCATACTGAAACCATAAGTGTCGTCCATCCTACAATCGTAGCACCTATAAAGTGACGGACCAGACTATAGATTAGCATACCAATGCTGACAATAAAAATAAAAAAACCAAGCCCTGTTATCATTCTGATCGGCTTTGTGCTTAAAGATGTGACTCCCTCCACTGCCAAAGTCAACATCTTCCCTACGGGATACTTGCTTTCTCCCGCAAACCGCTCTCCCCGTTCATAATAAACTACGTCTGTATTATAACCAATCATGGGTACAACGCCCCGGAGGAACAGATTAACCTCTCCGTACTGTGCCAGTCCTTCCAGCGCACGTCTGCTCATAAGCCGGTAATCGGCATGGTTGAACACAGTGTTTGCCCCCATGGCATTCATCATTTTATAAAAGCCCTCTGCCGTCGCCTTCTTAAAAAAAGTATCTTTCTGTCGGCTGCTGCGCACTCCATACACAATATCCGTCCCGTCAAGATATTTATCTACCATTTCATCAATAGCCTTGATGTCGTCTTGTAGGTCTGCATCCATGGAAATCACCATGTCTGCATGCTCCTTCACCGTCATAAGACCGGCAAGAAGCGCATTCTGATGCCCTCTGTTCCTACTCAGATTGATACCGCCAAAAATCTTATCTTTCTGATGCAACTCTTCAATCAATTTCCATGTTTTATCTTTTGAACCGTCATTTACAAAAATAATGCGGCTTTTTTGATCGATCTTTTTTCTTCCAATCAAGTCCGTCATTTTTTTTTGAAGACGTGTTGATGTTTCAGGTAAAACCTCTTCCTCATTGTAGCAGGGGATTACCAGGTATAAAACATTTTCCATGAAGATTCTCCTTGCTCTCTTTCAGCATGGAAATCAGCAGCGGCATAACACCACTGCTGATTTCATCAAATGTGCATTATTTACTATACAACTCTGTATCCAAATTTTCAACTCATTTATTTGTAATTGACGATCTTACCGAAGTCTGCCTTAAGAGACGCGCCGCCTACCAGACCACCGTCAATATCGGGCTGTGCAAACAGTTCCGCAGCATTACCTGCATTTACAGAACCGCCATACTGAATGCGGACTGCATCTGCAGTTGCAGCATCGTAGACTTCTGCGATGCAGTCGCGGATTGCTTTACATACTTCCTGCGCCTGCTCGGTAGTAGCTGTCTTGCCTGTCCCGATTGCCCAGATTGGCTCGTAAGCAATCACCATGGAAGCCACTTGGTCTGCTGTGACATCTACTAAGTCAGACTTAATCTGCATGCGAATCCAGTCAAGCGTAATGCCCATTTCTCTCTGCTCTAAGGTCTCGCCACAGCAGAGGATAGGGGTTAGCCCTGCCTCAAAAGCTTTCTTTACTTTCTTATTTAACAGAGCGTCATCCTCTTTAAAGTAATCACGTCTCTCGGAATGACCGATAATTACGTATTTAACACCTGCATCTACCAGCATAGGAGCTGCGATTTCTCCAGTGTAAGCGCCCTTTTCTTCAAAGTACATATTCTCTGCGCCAACTGTAACGTTGGTTCCCTTTACCGCTTCCACTACAGGAACGATGTCAATTGCAGGAACACAGTAAACAACATCTACATCATCAGATTTCACTAAGTCCTTTAATTCCTCACATAAAGCCACTGCCTGACTGGGAGTCATGTTCATCTTCCAGTTGCCAGCTACGATTTTTCTTCTTGCCATTTTCTTTTCTCCTTAATTGATTATCAAATCCTTATTTGTCATCTGCTGCAACTACGCCTGGCAGTTCCTTACCTTCCAAAAATTCAAGGGATGCACCGCCGCCTGTAGAAATATGGCTCATCTTATCTGCAAAGCCTAACTGGTTTACTGCTGCAGCAGAATCACCTCCACCAATGATGGTGGTTGCATCTGTCTCTGCAAGAGATTTTGCCACCGCAATGGTTCCCTTTGCAAGCGTAGGATTCTCAAATACACCCATAGGTCCATTCCATACAACGGTCTTAGCGGATTTAACAGCATCTGCATAAAGTTCAGCTGTCTTGGTTCCGATGTCAAGACCTTCCATATCTGCTGGAATCTTGTCAGCGTCTACTACTTCTACATCGATAGGTCCGTCAATGGGATCGGGGAAGGATGCTGCCACTGTAGTATCGATAGGAAGCAGAATCTTCTTTCCAAGCTTTTCTGCCTTTTCCATCATTTCCTTACAGTAATCAAGCTTCTCATCATCTACCAGAGATTTTCCGATTTCATACCCCTGCGCCTTTAAGAAGGTAAATGCCATGCCGCCGCCGATTATCAATGTGTCGCACTTCTCAAGAAGGTTATTGATTACGTTCAGTTTATCTGCAACTTTAGCGCCGCCTAAGATTGCGACAAAAGGTCTTACCGGATTTTCTACCGCATTGCCAAGGAAATCAATTTCCTTCTGCATCAGATAGCCAACTGCACATTCACCGCCCTTTGCACGAATAAAATCCGTAACCCCTGCTACAGATGCATGTGCTCTGTGGGAAGAACCGAACGCATCACATACATATACATCTGCAAGATCTGCTAACTCTTTACTGAACTCTTCTCCGTTCTTGGTCTCTTCCTTGCCACGGAAACGGGTATTTTGAAGCAGAACAACGTCTCCTTCTTTCATCTCTTCCACTGCCTTAGTTGCAGCTTCGCCGGTTACGTTGTAATCAGAAACAAAGTTAACTTCTTTTCCAAGCTTTTCGGATAATCTCTTAGCGACAGGCGCTAAGGATTCTCCTTCGTTGGGACCGTTCTTTACCTTGCCTAAGTGAGAGCAGAGAATTACCTTGCCGCCATCTGCCAACAATTTATTGATTGTAGGAAGCGCTGCAACGATACGTGTCTCGTCTGTGATCTCGCCGTTTTTAAGAGGTACATTGAAATCGCATCTTACAAGGACGCGCTTTCCAGCTACGTTGATATCATCAACTGATTTCTTATTTAATCCCATGATTATTTCCTCCGTTTATTTTTTGAAACAAGGAACGATGCACTACTGCTACATCCTCCCTCATATTAGCAAGGGTCCGGTCCTGCAAGACCGGACCCTTAAGGTCTTTAACTTCGCCTGAGGCAAATGTTTTTAACATAAGACTCTCCCGCAAAGCGCGGCGTCCACTATTATGCTAACTCTGAGAAGTATTTGATTGTTCTTACCATCTGGCTTGTGTAAGAATTCTCATTGTCATACCATGATACAACCTGTACCTGTGTATTTCCATCTTCCATAGGAGCTACCATTGTCTGTGTAGCATCGAAAATAGATCCAAATGTGCTTCCGATTACGTCAGAAGATACGATTTCATCTGTATTGTAACCAAAGGATTCTGTAGAAGCAGCCTTCATAGCCTCATTAATCTGATCTTTTGTAACCTGTCCCTTAACAACTGCAACCAAGATTGTTGTAGAACCTGTAGGAGTAGGAACACGCTGTGCAGAACCGATCAGCTTACCGTTCAGTTCAGGGATAACAAGTCCGATTGCCTTAGCAGCGCCTGTTGAGTTGGGAACGATGTTCTGAGCGCCTGCACGGCTTCTTCTCTTATCGCCCTTTCTCTGGGGTCCGTCAAGAATCATCTGGTCACCTGTATAAGCATGAACAGTTGTCATGATACCGCTCATAATAGGAGCTAAATCATTTAAAGCCTTAGCCATAGGAGCTAAGCAGTTCGTTGTACAAGAAGCTGCTGAAATAACGGTATCTTCAGCCTTCAATGTTGTGTGGTTTACATTGTAAACAATGGTAGGAAGATCGTTTCCGGCAGGTGCGGAGATAACAACCTTACGAGCGCCAGCTGTGATGTGTGCGCTTGCTTTTTCTTTGGATGTATAGAAACCTGTACATTCAAGAACAACGTCTACTTTCAGTTCTCCCCAAGGAAGGTTCTTAGCATCAGCTTCTTTGTAAATGGTGATTGTCTTTCCATTAACAGTAATGGAATCCTCTCCGTAAGATACGCTGTCTGCATATTTGTATTTGCCCTGTGCGGTATCATACTTTAATAAGTGTGCAAGCATTTCAGGACTTGTTAAATCGTTGATTGCTACTACTTCATAACCTTCTGCATCGAACATCTGTCTGAATGCAAGACGACCAATACGGCCAAAACCATTAATTGCTACTCTTACTGCCATTTTAGTTTCCTCCTAAAATTGAATAATTATTTTATATTATTTTGCAATCCGTTAAGATTGTCAAAATTTTATCAGCAGGATTATTTTACCTAATTTGTCCAAAAAGTTCAAGATGTAAATGAAAAATAATTGTGTTTTGCTGGAAATTTTAATATTCTTTTTAGATTTGGCTCGTTTATTTTACATTGTCTTGTTTTTTTTGCCCGGATTCGATAAACTGGGGGGTAAGTGTTCAGAGCGAAAGGGGAGCGTATGGGAAGAGGCGGCTAAGAATATGCTTTCTTCTTGCCGTTAAATTATGAAATTTTAAGGAGGTTGGTTATGGCTGTTTGGAGTGATTTTCATCTTCATTCTTATTTTTCGGGCGATTCGGATACGCCTATGGAAGATATGATTTTAAGGGGAATTGAATTGGGGCTTGATTGTATGTGTTTCACAGAGCATATGGATATGGATTATGTGTATTTAAAGAAGGAAGAAGAAGGCTGTTTTGAGTTGAACACGGATTCTTATTTGTATGAACTGGCTCGTTTAAAAGAAGTTTACGCTGATAAGATCAAAGTTCTTTTTGGCGTGGAATTGGGCGTTCAGCCTCATCTTCGACGTGAACTTGCCGTCTATGCCAAGAGTTTTGACTTTGACTTTATTATCGCCTCCTCTCACTTATGTAACAGGAAAGATCCTTACTATCCTTCTTTTTACGAGAATCGCTCTGATGAAGAAGCTTACAGGGAGTATTTTGCTTCTATTTTAGATAATTTAAGGGTTTTTGATAATTTTGACGTATATGGGCATTTGGATTATGTGGTCCGTTACGGAAAACATAAGGACGCCGATTACAGTTACAACAAGTATAAAGATCTGCTGGACCGGATTTTGGAGACATTGCTTGAAAAAGAAAAGGGGCTGGAAATCAATACTGGCGCTATCCGATATGGGCTTAAGGAATTAAATCCCTGTACCGACATTTTGAAACGTTATCGGCAATTAGGCGGCGAGATTATCACCATAGGCTCTGATGCCCATACGCCTGATATGCTCGCCCACGGCTTTGACCGAGCAGCTGAAATCCTCACCGCCTGCGGTTTCCGATATTACGCCACCTTTGAAAAGAGAACACCTGAATTTCACCGCATATAGAAAACCTTATAGATTTAGGTCGGACTTGGGATAGGCGGCGCAGCAGTGCCCGGGCGGCAAGCAGACCGCTCATAAAATGGTGCCGCCGCCCATAACATATTCGCCCTCATAAAATACTACCGCCTGTCCCGGCGTAATTGCCCTGACAGGATTTTCAAATTCTACGCATATCTCATCTTCCTTGGTCTGATATGCAGTACACCATTCTCCTTTATGCGCGTAGCGAACCTTCGCCCAAAGTCTCCTAGGCGCCTTTAAATCTTCCATTCCCATAAAATTCACATGGTTACAGACAAGTTTCGTGCAGAACACATCCTGATTGCTGATCACCACCTCATTTTCTTTTGGACAGATCTTTGAGACAAAAACCGGGTGTCCCATGGACAGCCCCAACCCTTTGCGCTGCCCCACTGTATAATGAATCATTCCTTTGTGAATGCCTAAAACTTCTCCCTGCTCTGATACGAAATTTCCCGGTCCGGGGACTTGATCTGGCACTGTCCTTGTAATGAACCCCGCATAATCACCATCCGGTACAAAACAGATATCCTGGCTGTCCGGCTTAGATGCCACCGGAAGATGATTCTGCTTTGCAATCTCCCTGATCTCTTCCTTGGTGTATTCTCCTGCAGGCATCAGCGTGTGGGACAGCTGAAACTGTGTCAGATTGTAGAGCGCATAGGTCTGATCCTTTTGGGCGGTAACAGAATTGCGGACCGCATATCTTCCGTTTTCTAGCTTTTCAACCCTCGCATAATGACCGGTTGCAATATAGTCCGCTCCAATCTCCATGCTTCGTGCAAGGAGGGATTCCCATTTCACGTATCGGTTGCAGGCAATACAGGGATTGGGCGTCCTGCCGGCAAGATAGTCTGAAATAAAATAGTTAACTACCTTTTCCTGAAATTCTTTTCTAAAATTCATTACATAGTAAGGAATATCCAGCATCTGTGCCACCCTGCGGGCATCCTCCACCGCGGACAAACCACAGCAGCCCCCGTTTTCTTCCGTCAAAACCGGGTCTTCTTCCTGCCAGATCTGCATGGTGACTCCAATCACATCATATCCCTGTTCTTTTAGCAAAAAGGCTGCCACAGAGGAATCCACGCCTCCCGACATGCCCACTACCACCTTTTTTTTCATAAATCAGTACTCTTCTTCCTCATCGTCTTCGTGAATATCTTTTTTCGGTTCCGTCAATCCCTTAATCTCAATCCCATTTTTCTGGGCGTAATCCCACAGCGCCGCGTGAATGGCTTCTTCCGCCAAAAGAGAACAATGCACCTTTACAGGCGGCAGTCCATCAAGTGCCTCCATTACTGCCTTGTTGGTCACTGTAAGCGCCTCCTCAATGGTCTTTCCCTTGACAAGCTCCGTCGCCATGCTGCTAGTCGCCACCGCAGCCCCGCACCCGAAAGTCTTGAATTTGCAATCCTTTATCACATTATTTTCGTCTATATCAAGATAGATCCGCATAATATCTCCGCATTTTGCATTTCCCACAGTACCCACACCGCTGGGATTGTCTAATTCCCCCATGTTTCTGGGATTAGTAAAATGATCCATTACTTTTTCGCTATACATATCTGTCTTCCTTTCTACTGCTTCTGCTCCTTTTTCACAAAGTCCTCATAAAGAGGCGACATCTGCCGCAGCCTATCCACCACTTCCTTGATTGCATCAACCACATAGTCCATCTCTTCCATGGTATTTTCCTCACTTAAAGTAAGGCGCAGGGAGCCGTGGGCAATCTCATGCGGCAGCCCGATTGCCAACAACACGTGTGATGGATCAAGGGAACCTGATGTACACGCAGAACCGCTGGACGCGCAGATTCCCTTCATATCCAGCATAATTAAAAGAGATTCACCCTCTATGAATCTGAAACTAAAATTCACATTATTGGGAAGCCGATTTATTCTGTCTCCGTTGAGACGGCAATAGGGAATTTCTTTTTCAATCCGCTCTATCAGGTAATCACGAAGACGGGATGCCTTTTCCATGCGCTCTTTCATTTGTCCGAAAGCAAGCCGCGCTGCCTCCCCAAATCCAACAATACCGGGCACATTTTCGGTACCCGCCCTTCTTCGCCTTTCCTGCGCGCCGCCGTGGATAAAGGAACGGATTTTGACGCCTTTTCTGATGTATAAAAACCCAACGCCCTTAGGACCATTTACTTTGTGTCCACTGGCGCTCAACATGTCAATCGCAAGCGCTTCCACGTCAATGGGAACATGCCCATATGCCTGTACTGCATCGGTATGGAATAAGATTCCCTTTTCTCTCGCTGTTCTTCCAATTTCAGCAATCGGCTGTATGGTCCCAATCTCATTATTGGCGAACATGACCGAAATTAGAATCGTATCCTGCCGAATTGCCTTCCTCAAATCCTCCATCTTAACGATACCGTTTTCATCTACATCAATATAAGTAACCTCGTATCCTTTCTTTTCCAGATACTGACAGGTGTGGAGAATTGCATGATGTTCTATCGTCGATGTAATGATGTGTTTTCCTTTATCTTTATAACACTCTGCCGCTGCAATAAGCGCCCAATTATCTGCCTCTGAACCGCCTGCCGTAAAATAAATTTCAGCTGGATTGACCTGAAGGCTTTCCGCTATGATGTCACGCGCCTTTGTAACCGCTTGCCTGCTCTCTGCTCCCAATTGATAAATGCTGCTGGCATTTCCATACCTTTCTGTAAAATATGGGAGCATCGCTTCCACCGCCTGGGGCGATGTTTTCGTGGTAGCTGCATTATCTAAATATATCATCTTATCCATCGCTGGCTCCTTCCTATTCCTACTACATTACTAGGCTTTCATTTTTAATGATAGCACTCTCCCCATGTTCTGTCAATGAAAAGGGAGGCATATATTTATCAATAACGTACTAATGGGGGTAAGCTATGTTCACCTCACGCAAAAATAATCCGCTCATAACAGGAACCCTTATTCTGACAGCCACTGGCTTTGCAAGCCGTTTTATTGGATTTTTCTACCGGATTTTTTTATCTCGGCTTTTTGGTGCAGAAGGCATGGGAATCTATCAATTGATTTCTCCCGTGCTGGCGCTTTCCTTTTCCCTCACGGTCGCCGGCATGCAGACTGCAATCTCTAAATATGTGGCAGGGGAAACCATCTCTAAAGATTATCGTTCTTCTTCCATTCATTTATTCTGCGGCTTTGTCATCTCCATGGCAATATCCATCCTCTGTACTATTTTCATCTATTGCTTTGCCGATGAAATTGCGGTCCATTTTTTGCTGGAAGAGCGAACCGCGCCCTTACTCCGCATCATTGCCCTATCCATTCCCATGGCAACCGTTCATTCCTGCATCAACGGATACTTTTACGGCATACGCAAAACCTCGGTGCCTGCCCTGTGTCAGTTGTCAGAACAGATCATCCGTGTAGGGAGCGTCTATGTCATCTATTACTTTTGCCTAAAGCACAATATGACTCCTACCATCAGCTTTGCTGTGGTGGGACTGGTAATCGGCGAAAGCGCTTCCATGCTGGTTTCCCTGGTTGCTGTGCGGGCTCATTTCTACCATGTAGTGCCAAAACATTATGGGGCGCTCCTGCCCTTTGATCCTCCATCCTATTATGCGGCGAGCAGACGTCTTTTAAGGCTTGCCATCCCTTTATCCCTAAACAGGGTTATCATCAATTTCCTGCAGAGCATCGAAGCCATCTTTATTCCCAACAAGCTGATGCTCTACGGTTATGACAACGCCACCTCCCTAAGCATTTACGGCGTCCTGACGGGCATGTCTTTGCCCCTCATCCTGTTTCCCAGTGCAATCACCAACTCTATCTGCGTGCTTCTGCTTCCCATTGTATCAGAGGCTGACGCTGCCGACAATGTGGGTACCATAAAAAAAGCCGTGCATAAATCCATACGCTACGGCTTTCTTTTGGGTATTTCGTTTACTCTTATTTTCCTGTGCTCCGGTAAGTTCCTCGGAAACCTGCTCTACCAAAGCAGCCTTGCCGGGAGCTTCATCCTCGTGCTCAGTTTCTTATGTCCCCTTATGTATATCGCCAGCACCCTTAGCAGCATTTTAAACGGGCTTGGAAAGACGGGGCTTACCTTTCTCTACAGCATGGTCAGCCTCCTGGTGCGTCTTGGCTTTGTCTTCTTCGGTATTCCCCTTCTGGGTATCCACGGGTACCTGTGGGGCTTGCTGGTAAGTCAGGCTGTTCAGACACTGCTGTGTATCTTTGCCGTACGCAAATACCGCTGATGCAGTAGTTCTATTACTTAGTTCCTATCACAATGCCAGCATCATCACCCTTCACGGAGCTGGAAGTGTTCTACCATTCCCTTAAGGGCGGCAGACTGTGCAGACAACTCTTCGCTGGTTGCAGAAGTCTCTTCTGCCGCCGCTGAATTGTTCTCAACCACTGCGCTGATGGCTTCAAATCCTTTTTCAATTTCCTTTACAGAAACAGCCTGCTGCTCAGAAGCGCTGCGGATGTTGGCAACGGCAAGAACAATATTGTCCATTTCGCTGATTACACTATTTAAGGACTCAGCAGTCTGCTCTGTAATCTCATTTCCTCGCTGTACTTCGCGGATAGACTTGTCAATCAGTTCCTTGGTAGTAACAGCTGAATTAGCGCTGTCTTCGGCAAGCTTCCTAATCTGATCTGCAACCACTGCAAATCCTTTACCCGCCTCTCCTGCTCTTGCTGCTTCGATAGCAGCATTTAAAGAAAGAAGGTTGGTCTGGGATGCAATTTCTTCGATATCTACAATAATATTGCTGATTTCGCTGGATGTATCTTTAATCGTCTCCATGGCTGCTGTCAGTTCTTTCATCTTTCCCTGACTAATCTTTGCCTGTTCTCCTATTACTTTGGCATTATCATGCGCCTTTTCTGTAGTTGCAGTATTTTCCTGCACCTGGCTTGTAACCTCTGTCACACTGGCGAGAAGTCTTTGGATAGCCGCTGTCTGATCCGTTGCTCCTTGTGCCAGATCCTGAGAACTCATTGCCAAATCGTTTGATCCTTCCGCCACTTGGTCGGCTGCATTATCAATATTTTTCATGGTATCGCTAAAGCCCTGAATCAAGGCTACCAATTCTGTCAAAAGTACCTTAAAGTCGCCGATATATGCTTCCGGATGCTCGCTCTTTACATTGAAATTGCCCTTGCGGAACTCTCCTAAAATCACGGTCAAATCTGCCAGCAGTGCTTTGAGCATACCGGATGTCTGTCTGAGGCTGTCCGCAAGCGTTCCCAGTTCATTGTCAGATTCATAGGTGACTTCTACACTCAAATCTCCTTTGGCAAGATCCTTCACTGCATGATCCATCTCAATCAGAGGATCGATCAGATTTACTGCAAGGAACTGATACCCCTTAGTGGCAATCACAATAATTACACCAAGCATCAACACATGTAGACAGATATGTATAACTCTATTACCTATACCAAGAATTCCTACAATCGCGGTCACTTCCGAAAACGCGAAAATGGCACACATAATGATAAATAGACGTTTAATTTTCTCCTTAAAGCTCTGTTGCTCCTTCATAAAAAACCTCCTGCATTTAATAATTTATGTCCATGTCCCTATGGACAGGCGGCGGATTATGATGCCCTTTGCTCTTGGGAATCAACCGTGTTTTTATTATAGCTTTTCCTGCTGCATTTTACAATCATTTTTTCTGTCCTTTTTGTGGCGATGAAGGTATAATGAAAATAAATTTATACATATTAGGAATCTTCAAATAGCGAAAGAAAAAAATGCAAAGATTCCTTTTTAGAAACTTATTAATATGGTTTTGCAGGTATAATCTGCAATTGGTTAGGAGGTATTTGGAATGAATATTCTTTTTATTGGAGGAACAGGAACAATCAGTATGGCAATTTCTAAATTGCTCTTATCTAAGGGGCATACTCTTTATCTTTTGAATCGGGGCAGTCGTAATGCATCCCTTTCTGGGAATCTTGTTGAGCTAACGGCAGACATTAATGATGAGGCTGCTGTCAAGGAGTTGATTCGTGATTTAAAATTCGATGCGGTTGCTGATTTTATTGCTTTTCATCCAAGCCAGCTTGAGCGGGATTACCGACTGTTTGGAAATAAAACGAAGCAGTTTATTTATATTAGTTCGGCATCAGCTTATCAAAAGCCGCTTTCTGATTACCGCATCACAGAGGGCACGCCCCTTTCTAATCCTTATTGGGAATATTCCAGAAATAAAATTGCCGGGGAAGAGTATTTGATGCGGCTTTACCGGGAAAAAGGCTTCCCGATTACGATCATCCGTCCCAGCCACACTTATTCCGAGCGTTCTGTGCCCTTGGGCGTTCACGGGTCACACGGCAGTTATCCCGTGTTAAAGCGGATGCTGGAGGGAAAGCCTGTCATCATCCACGGTGACGGTACTTCCCTCTGGACGCTGACGCATAGTTCTGATTTTGCGAAAGGATTTGCGGGGCTTATAGGAAACATCCATGCCATCGGGGAATCGGTGCAGATTACGTCGGATGAATCGCTGACGTGGAATCAGATTTATCAGATTATTGCCAATGCGCTTGGAGTCAAGTTAAATGCGGTCCACGTTTCTTCTGAATTTTTAGATTCCTGTAGTCCTTATGACTTTGCAGGAAGTTTGCTTGGGGATAAAGCAAATACGGTTGTGTTTGATAATCGTAAACTAAAAAGATTGGTTCCTGAATTTACCGCTGCTATCCGGGCAGATCAGGGAATTAAGGAAACGGTTGCCTACGTGCTCTCACATCCGGAATGTCAGAAGGAGGATCCTTTCTTTGACGGCTGGTGCGATCAGGTGATATTGGCGCTGGATCAGGCGGCAAAAGCTGTACAAGGCAATATCAGCCGGTTCTTTGACTAGCTGATATTGCCCCACGTAAATCCATGTTTCTAAAATGAGCCTGACGGAAATAGTTTGCCAACAAGAGCTTCGCAGCCTTCTACAATATCGTCGTATGTCACATCAAAATTGCCGGTGTACCAGGGATCTGCAATGTCTCTGGTGCTGCCTGCAAATTCCAGCAGCTTGTAACATTTGTGCTCAGGGTCTCCTCCTGTGATTCTCAACATATTGCGAATGTTCCAGTCGTCCATTCCGATTAGATAGTCGTAGGTTCCATAATCTTGTCTGGTCATTTGCACGGCGCGGTGCGGAACTGTTGGTATCCCTACTTCGCGTAGTTTTTGGACGGTTCCGCGGTGGGGCGGGTTGCCAATCTCCTCCCGGCTGGTGGCAGCGGACGCAATTTGGAATTGCGGGAGGAGGTGGCGGATGGAAAGCAGGTGAGTCATGACGCTTTCAGCCATGGTGCTGCGGCAGATGTTGCCGTGGCAAATAAATAGGATTTTTATCATTATTCCATAACTCCTTAAATGTTCTGTATTTCTTCTCAAACGCTTGATTTTACAGGGTTTTTGAACGATTCCAAAGCTATGTGTTTCCAAAGTATTTTCTCAAATCGTTTCATACTTTCTCATATTTGTTCCTGCAAAATTGGTAAATACGTTGGTAAAGTAAGCGGCTTTACCAACGGGCTTTTTTAAGAGTTCGCCACTCGCTGCAGTTCCTCTTTCGCATCATCGAAATTCACATGGGTGTAGGTGTTCAATGTTACACTGATATCCGAATGACCCATGATGTACTGTAAGGTCTTCGGATTCATCCCCGACTTCGCCATATTAGAGCAAAAGGTATGTCTGCATACATGAGGGGTTACTTTTGGCATCTGAATACGATAAATTTTGTTATACTTTTCGATGATATGCTCCAGATACTTCTCCCAGTGAAGGGCAACCATTGGCATATCATTCTTATCCAGACACAGGAAACGGATATAGCCATCCACCATAGGCTCAACTTTCGGTGTTTCCCGATTAGCAATGATTCTCCGAAAACACGTTGCCACTTCTTCTGTCATAGGAACATAGCGGACACCGCTTTCCGTTTTCGGCTCCTGAATCACATATTCCATCTGGGATGTGCGCTGTAACTGATGGTCTACCTTAATACGCATTTCCCCAAACTCAATGTCAGGTATTGTCAGTCCGCAAAACTCTGAAATACGAAGTCCCGTATGAAAGAGGATATAAATTGCGTCATAGTATCTGCTAAAATGATTGTCTTCCCTGATAAACTTGAGCAAATCCCTCTCCTGTTTCCGGGTAATCGCTTCTCTGGTAACAGAATCATTGACAATAACTGATGCCAGCTCAAATCCAAATGGATTTTTGCGGATCAGGTCATCATCTACAGCCATCTGAAATGCCGGTCTGAGAACGCCACGGATAGAGTGGATGGAACTATATCCTCTGCCATCCACCTGCTGAAGCTTAATGAGCCACGCTTTAGCATCTGACAAACGTACCTTGTCAATACGCTGTCTTCCAAATGCCTCCTTTTTCAAGACGTTAATGACTGTCTTATATCCGGCAACCGTGTTGTGGCGAACTCCTGTTTTCAGGGATACATACTTCTCCACCAGCTCCAGCACCGTGTAATTGCCGCCATTGGTTACGATGTGGTCAAACAAATCCGCTTCAATCTGCTTTTCTTTCTCTCTCAATGAAGGCTCCCGCTTCTTGCCTTTCGGCATTGGGTCATTCTTATCCAAACGCCAACTGTAAACATTTTTCTCTTTTCCGTCCTCGTCGATATAACGGAACCGATACCTCCCATCTGAGCGCTGATACTCGCCCTCACGCAAAATACGATTACGGTTATCTCTTCTTTTCTCACTCATCGAATCTCTCCTTTCAAAAAAGGAGAGTCAGACTTGCAAAGTTATCATACCACAAATCTGACTCTCCGTACAGCTTTATCATAGGATACAGATAATTTGCCGTTTCCTTTTTCAGATATTTTTATACAGCAGTTGCGCGGTCAAGATACCGTTCAAATTTCTCACGCTTAATCAAGACTCTGTTTCCATTCATCATATAGAAATTTTCATTGGGATGTGTGTCAATGAGCATTCGCAGCTTTCCCTCGCCGATATGATAATATCCGGCGGCTTCTTCAATGGTCAGCGTATACCTGCGCCAGACCGGAATATCTGAATATCTTTTTTCATCTACAATCATTTTTTTATTCGCCATAGGCAGTTGTCCTCCATACATGAAAACAGCCAGACAGGGAAGGTCGGCAACGAAGTCCGGCAACGGGCTTCAAAAAACCTTGGAACGAATCCTTGTCTGGCGGTTGGGTTATTTTATACTTTTTCTTTTATTTTTCTGTTGCTTTGGTTGTTAAAGGGGAGAAAAGCCCGCAGTTACAGGATTTTGCCCGGCAACCGGCTCGGCAACGGGACAGCAACGAAGTGTGCAACGGGATAGCATTGGGCTGTTATTTGCCGGTTTTTTTCAGAAGGGAAGCTCCATCTGCTCCGGCACTGGCGTAAATCCCTCCGGGGTTTTTCCACGCCCGTTGCTGATGTCCGTTGCCGGTTGCTCCCGTTCCCATCCCTTCTGCCTGCCGTACCCGGCGAACATCCGGGGGTTGGAGAAATAATTCCAGCTGGTGACGCACTGGTTCATTATCTC
>BLLW01000024.1 GCA_011959285.1 Lachnospiraceae bacterium
CTTTTCTTCATCCTCCATCCCCGCTGCCGCCCTTATCCTGCCGCCTTCCTCTGTGCTATGCCTATGCTTTTCCAAACAAAAGGATATAAGTGTATTATGTTGTATTAGAAAATTAGTAATATAAATGGGGGGGATGTGACATATGTTTAGGTATAGGGATGTGGTGAAGGATTGGGTTGGTATGAGGATTGATGGAAAGGCTTTGGTTAGAGGGTTGGTGTATGTTCTGCAGGGGGCTTTGATTGGGTTGGGGGCTGTGCTGCCGGGGATTAGCGGCGGGGTGTTGAGTGTCTTGTTTGGGGTGTATAAGCCACTTATGGAGTTTTTGGCAAATCCGGTTTCTTGTTTTAAAAGTCATGTTCCGCGGCTTCTGCCTTATATTTTGGGGTATGTGATTGGGTTTATGGGAATTGCAAATCTGCTTGCTTTTTTGCTGGAGAAGTATCCGGATCCGTCGGTTTGTCTTTTTGTGGGATTGATTGTGGGGATGCTGCCCTCGCTTTGGAAGGAAGCGGGACTTTGTGGGAGGTCGGGCAGGTCGTTTGTCTCTATGGTTTTGGCTATGGCCTTTGTTTTTGCGCTGCTAATGGGTCTGCGCATGGCATCCGTAACGATTGTGCCTGGATTTGTGTGGTATGTGTTCTGCGGTTTTTGTCTGGCGCTTAGTATCATTGCGCCGGGGATGAGTTTTTCCACGCTGTTGATGCCTCTGGGGCTTTATACGCCCTTTGTGGACGGTATCGGGCATATGGCGGCGGAAGTGCTGATTCCAGGAGGAATCGGGGGCGTTATTACAATCGTCTTTCTGTCAAAGGCGGTCAACGCCTTGTTTGATGCGCATTATTCGGAGGCATTCCATGGTATTGTGGGGATTATTATTGCCGCTACGGTTATGATTGTTCCTTTTGAGGGGCTTTCGCTTTCCAGCAGGAGCGGGCTTATCAATGTGTTTTTCCTCGCGGCAGGTGTTTTTATTGCAGGGATGATGGATAAATTTAATGCGATGGGCAGTGAAAAATAGTTGGCTTCTATTGATTCATTTCATCAACTATATTTTTAGGCTTTGCTGTCATTTCTACCCATGCTGGGATGAATCCGCTCTTAATGGCATTTCGCACAGATCTGATATTAGACCATGCAGAACAATAAAAAGGCACCTTATCCCTTTTCTTCGATATTTTTGCAGCACATCCACCCCAATCTGCCACATGGCGCTACAATCGGCTGAGCAGCCCGCAAGCCCAATAAGTTTTCCATCAGCATATGCTCCCACACCGAGAATATCCAAATTTTTCCTATCCTCACACAGTGCATTGCTCCATTCTGCTTTATATAAACTTTCAAAATCAGGCTGCTTTAAGATTTTAAGTTCAAAATCGCATGGTAAAGCATATAGTTTTTCAACATCAGGTAAATAATACTCTGCCATAAAACAAACCTTTTGCCCCTTCTCTGATAATCTCTCGTCAAGCCAATGCATATTAGGTGTTTCAAAGCAATGATAAAATTCAAATTTATTTATATATTCCTCTACGATTTCCTTATATTCATCTCTCACCGATGCAACAATGTTATTTCCATAGGAAATCAGGTTGCAGGAAATGGGTTCTTTATAATACTTTCGTGCATCAGCCCCCAAACCCGACCTCACAATCACATGATTGCTGCAAAGAAAATCTGATGCCTTGCAATTAATATCCCGGGCAGATTGCTCCATTGCAATCCGCAATATCTCTTTATTCGTCATAATCTCACACTTTTCTAAATTTGCAGCGTCTCCCCAAACTATGCCGGGATGAAACTCCTTTTTAATCCCTGGTTCTATTCAAATCCCTTCCTTTTTTTCGCTGTGTCAATCAGTTCTTTTGTCTCGTTAAAAGCGCTTGGAAGATAGCTTTCCGCCCACTCTTTCCCTGCCTTTTCCTTCTTCTTTATATCGCTCCACTTATCCAGCGCTTCTCTCGAATCAGCTGCCGTCTCCTTTCCAAAAACGTGGGGATGGCGCCGGATCATCTTTTCACTGATGCCCTGAATAATATCATCCATTGTGAACAAACCTTCTTCTTTCGCTATCTGTGCATGCATCACTACCTGCAGAAGCAAATCTCCAAGTTCTTCCTTTAAATTATCCGAATCGCCGGTATCCTCTAAAATATTAATGCCGCAGATTACCTCTGCTGCCTCTTCGATGCAGGCGGCTTTCAGGCTAAAATGCGTCTGCTCTCTGTCCCACGGGCAGCCTCCAGGAGCGCGCAAGCGCGCTATAATATTTTGCAGCTCTTCAAACTTTGTCATAAGTTTCTCCTTACTATCCCTTTGATTTTACCAGTATTATAGCATCTTATTTACCAGATAAAAACCATTTGCTTTTTGTTTATGGACTTTTTATATTATTACTTACAAGAATAAACCTGCCATGACCTCTTCCGTCATCAGCAGGTTTATCCATCTAAGTAATTATACTCTATTGTAATTGATCAGGCATCCTTTCAGGATGATCTGACGTTCTTCGTCTGTGAGTTCGCCCAGTTTCACGGTAAACTGGGTAAGTCCTTCCTCGCCTACTTTGTATGCTTTGATCGCATCCGCCTTTTCTTCCACTGCTTTGCGGATTTCCGGGAAGAACAGGTAGTCTTTGTTCTTAAAAGGAAGGTCTCCTTCCGGAATCAGGAAAGGAAGCATGCCCCAGTTGATCAGGTTGGAGCGATACCTTTTAGTTGCGTATTCGTTGGCAATGTTCGCCCATCCTCCAAGCACCTTCTGACAGGATGCCGCCTGTTCTCTGGCAGAGCCGTCGCCGGGTTTTACTGCAAAGATGGTAGAACCAAATCCTGTATTTTTCTTGTCCACCTGGGGGTAATCCTTTTTGATTGCATCCATCACCGGTTTTAGTTCCGGTTTGACTTCTACGGGGCATTTGTCTTCCATCACTGCCTTCTGGGCAAGCTGGATATCCTTGGCAAGTCCCACATAAGCAGGATCTTTTCTGGACAAGGTAAACTCTGCAAGTCCCAGAGGATTGGAACGATAAGAGGACGTCTCGCCGGAGGGAATCAGTTCATCCGTTGTTGTTACCGGATCATGGATTTCGGACACCACGCGCAGAACCAGATTCTCGGGAAGTTCTGTCATTGCCGGCCAGTCCTTGATGTTCGGACCAAACTGAATCTCCACGGAAGGATCCGCCTTTCCCTTAGAATCAAATACTCTGTTTGCGTAAATGTTTGCATCAAAGTGATACTGATATTTCTGAATCGGTCCGTCAAAGTCTGTTGCTGCCGTGAGCACCCCTTTGTTCGCTGCCGTCGCCGCAATGGAGCGGGCGTCCATAAGCGCCACAGATGAAATCTGACCGTTCTGCAGCTTGGAGCCTTCCCTGTTGGGGAAGTTTCTGGTGGAGTGGCGGATACTGAAAGCATTGTTTGCCGGGGTATCTCCTGCGCCGAAGCAGGGACCGCAGAATGCCGTCTTCATCACGGCGCCTGTCTCAAGCAGCGCTGCCGCACAGCCATTTTTGATCAGTTCCATATACACCGGCATGGACGCAGGATATACGCTTAGAGTGAATCCATCAGAACCGATATAGCTTCCCCGCATGATATCCGCTGCCGCACAGATATTTTCAAAACCGCCGCCTGCGCAGCCTGCGATGATTCCTTGGTCGACCAGTAGCTTGCCATCATGTACTTTATTCTTTAAAGTGAAATCCACCGCGCCGTCCAAGGAAACTGCCGCCTTTTTCTCCACATCATCCAAAATATCCAGAAGATTTGCGTTCAGCTCTTCAATCGTATAGGTGTTGCTGGGGTGGAAAGGCATAGCGATCATAGGCTTTATGGTGCTGAGGTCTATGGTAATCATGCCGTCATAATAGGTTACTTCACCCGGATTTAATTCCTTATACTCTTCACGTCTTCCGTGAATCTCATAAAATTCTTTAATGGTGTCGTCGGTCTGCCAGATGGAAGACAGGCAGGTGGTCTCTGTGGTCATTACGTCGATTCCAATCCTGAAATCGGCGCTGAGGGAAGCCACGCCCGGTCCCACAAATTCCATTACTTTATTCTTCACATAACCGCTTGCGAACACCTCTCCGATAATGGCAAGGGCAACGTCCTGAGGACCTACGCCTTTCACCGGTTCCCCTGTCAGATAGACGCCCACTACGCCGGGCATATTGATGTCATAGGTCTGATTTAAGAGCTGCTTAACCAGCTCGGGACCGCCTTCTCCCATCGCCATGGTTCCAAGCGCGCCGTACCGGGTGTGGGAGTCGGAACCTAAAATCATTTTGCCGCCGCCTGCAAGCATCTCTCTTGCAAACTGGTGAATGACTGCCTGATGAGGGGGCACATAGACACCGCCGTATTTCTTTGCACAGGTAAGTCCAAACATGTGATCATCTTCATTGATGGTTCCTCCCACTGCGCACAGAGAGTTGTGGCAGTTGGTGAGCACATAGGGGACAGGGAACTTTTCAAGCCCCGATGCCCTGGCTGTCTGGATGATTCCTACAAATGTGATATCATGGGAAGTCAGCTTGTCAAACTTGATCTTAAGCTTGTCCATGTTGTCGGATGTATTATGGTCTTTTAAAATGCCGTAAGCAATCGTCTCCTGCCTGGCTGCTTCCTTGGTGGTCTCCCTGCCCGTCTTTGCTCTCACTTCGGTTAAAGCCTGCGGGCTATCGAGAATCACTTCTGTACCGTTTACCAGATAGGCGCCACTGTCAAATACTGATATCATTATCCTTTCCTCCTCGTTTGGTTTCTTATGTTATGGTGGATGCTTTTTGCTTTCGAGGTCTATTATATGATAAAATGCGGCGGTTTGCAAATGGTCACTTTCAGACTGACGGCGGAAAATCTGACAAAAAAATCAGCGTAAGCGTTTCCATACTAAAATTAAAAGTTTCCCAATCTTATAATCCTGATAACGTCCTCATCACCAAATCCACATCCTTATTCTCAAGCTCCTGAATAATGTGCAGATATGTCTTCTGCGTTGTTGTCATGCTTGCGTGTCCCAATCTGCGGGCAACGCTTGCAATTGACACTCCCGCAAAAAGCAGCAGGGAGGCATGGGTATGGCGCAGCCCGTGAATTGAGATTACAGAAATGCCGCACGCCCTGCAATGCCTTGTCAGCACATCATTTACCGTGGAATTATAGATTTTATCCTGTCCTACAAATATAGGCTTATCCTCCGGCATACCTTTTATCAGTTCCGAAAATTTGACCACAATCTGCCAATCAATCTGTATCTTTCTCACAGACGATTTGTTTTTTGTGGGCAGGAAACCGCCCTCGCCTTTGTAGTCCCATGTCTTACTGATGGATAAGGTCTGTGTGCTATCAGTGTATGAAGTTCAAACTGGTTTAAGTATTTTATCTTTTTGGTTCTCGGCGTTTTTCCTTTAATAATCGCCTTTCTTGTCGGATCACGCCCAATCATTCCCTCGTCAACGGCATCAATGATTGCCCTCTTAAGCTGGTGGTGGAAATCAAGCGTCGTCTGCCTTTCATGCTCTTTCGCATAATCATTTAAGAGCTGCTGGTAGGCGGTTCTCGATAGTTCGCACAGTTTCAATTCCGGTGCAAGTTTTTCAACCCACTTCTGCGTCATAAGGTACTTTGACATCGTTGCTTCCCTTATAGCCCCTTTCTTGTACACGTCTACCCATTGCCTGTAATACTCGTAAAAAGGTGTTTCACTGTTCATATCTTTTAGCATAAGCTGCCTCCATTTCTTGAAAACACTTACGCCGATACAAACAACCGGAAAGGACAAAACCATGTCATGTTCAATGACCAGTAAGCGGCTTGATTTCCTTATCCAGCGTTTTTCTAAGTTCCGCCATCATCTGTGCATAAAATTTGAACTTGGGGAGAGCGTTCTTCCTCGACTCCTTATAGCTGGTATAATCAATCGTTGCCTTTATCCTGCTCTCGTTTGGTATTTCCCCGTTCCTGTAATGGCTTGCCGCATACATGACATCATCCTTCGATGCATACCATATCAGACAGAAATCTGTGATTATCCGGTCTATGCAGTCCTGTTTCATACTCTCCACAATATTTAAGATGGATTTTCCTTTATATTTTTCCGCATCCATTTCAATTTCATCAATCAGCCCGGACATGATATCCGCAATCTTCGGATTGTCCTTGCGGAGCTCCTCCACATACTGCCTTATCTCTTCAATTTTCCGCTGCCGTTCTTCGGGGGTGATATCCTCTTCCCCATCATCCGGTGTGACTATATTCTGGATTAGATTAATGATATACTCATAATCTATTTTTGTACTGCTGTATGCCATCAGCTCATAATCAGAATCTATCTGCACAGATTCAGGAATATCCTCTCCTTTGTCCGGCTTATTGTCCTGTATTTCTTTCAGCACATTAAAATAGTGCCCCGCATAATCATCGTATTCCTCCTGTGTGATGCCATATCCTTCAAGCATCCTGTCATCATAATTTGTAAATGATTTCATCTGGGCAAATAGCCTGTCAAAATTCTGGAAGATTTTAACAAATACTTCTTTTTCTTTCACTGACATTCTGGGAACCTCCGATGGAGTTTCCGCCGAAACACGCAGCGCTGAGAGCGCTTTCTCAAACGCCGCCTCTATTTCGTCCCATTCCGCCAGCAGTGCTTCCTTCGTCCCTCCTGCGGAGTACAGTTTGACTGCCTCGTCCACACATTTTTTGAATAATATAGGAGCCTGAAAGGTCACAATCTGTCCATATGCTTTATTTTTGTCATAAATACGGTTCGTCCTCGAAAAAGCCTGTATCAAATCATGGGGTCCCATCGGCTGCCTGTCAATAAAAATAGTTGACATGCATGGAGCATCAAATCCTGTAAGAAGCCGATCTACAACAATCACTATATCAAGCTGCTCACTCCTGCTCTGGAATTTGGTTTCTTTTCTTGCAAGCCTCTTATTCAAGTTCCCATTGTAACCCTGAATCTGAGAAAGTTCATATTTTGTCCCGAACATCTCATTGTAATCATCAAGGGAAGCTTGCATTTTCTGCTGATTCACCTGAGAGCCTTCCTCATTCTCGGAAACGGAATAGGTTATAGCAAATTTAGGGAAATCAGGGAGCACCCGCTTTATTTTCTCGTCTATTACGAGAGAAGTCTCCCCCCTCTTTACCTTTGCCAGCAGTTCGTAATACTTCTGTGCAAGCTGGATGGAGCTTGTTGTAAGAAGCCCTTCGTATGTCATTCCCCTGCCGTTCTGAAACCCTAATTTATGATAAGATTTGTTCAGGATTACATCCAGCACTTTCAGCATGTGCGCCTCATTGTCATATGCATTCTTGTCTGTCTCGTCAACATCCACCAAATCGTTATTTGCATAAGCCTGAAACGCCATTGTGGTCTGAGTGTCCAAATCTTTACGGTCAATCAGAAATACAGCCTTGTCAAGGGCGGGTATGTCCATCAATAGATTCCTTGTCGCCTTGTATGAAGTCAGCGTTTTCCCTGAACCTGTTGTATGCCACACATAGCCTGACCTGCCTGTTTTGGACGCTTCACGGATTGCCTCAATCGCATGGATCTGATACGGTCGCAGCAGAATCAGCTTTTTTGCATCTTCATCCAGCACGGTATATCTAGCAACCATCTCGTGTGCCGCCGGGATGCTGAGGACGCTTTTTGCAAAATCTATATAATCCGTTATTGGATTATTGTCCTTATCAAGCCAGCCACTGATAAACTTGGGGTTCAGCTCTGTGTCGCCTGCTGCGGAAAAGTATTTCGTATTTACACTGTTGCTGATAACAAACATCTGCACTGCCGAAAAAATACCCGTAAATTTCCCTTCCCCGATATATTTCTTAATCTGCCAGAATCCGTCCATATAGGAGTGCTGCTTATTTTTCAATTCAATATGAATCATGGGGAGACCGTTAATTAAAAGCGTCACATCAAACCGCCTATCCCTTGCAGAAGCCTTGCTGTCCTCATCCGTCTTTAATGCGCTGTACTGGTTGATGACCTCATAGACGCTGCTTCCGCCTGCAATATGCTCATGGTTCATAACAACGAGGTGGAGGCGCTCCGTATCCCTCTGCACATGCACCTGGACTTTTCCGTTCTCTCCTACCAGCCACTCGCCTGCCTTGTAAAATGATGAAAACTGAAGCTGGTTCTTTACCTGTTCAAATTCACTTTCCGTCAGAGATTCCCCATTCAGCCTCTCTTTATTGTTCTGCTCAAGGATATATTTGAAATTAGCCCATAAATCATTTTCCGTTTTCAAGTCTTCCCTGTATACCCACTGTGAATCTCCATAAATATCTGACACAGATTGCAATGGAGCTTTCCCTCTCAAAAGCGATCTGTACGAGAGCTATCAATGACCTTACTGCTTCTGGTCTAATCACGCAAAAGTTCGGAATGCACACACAAATGGATTACTCCGGCATACGGGAAACCGGAATTTTTGAAAAAGGGATATGAACGTCTGAAATCACCTATGGAACGAATCCTTTATGTGAAAACACCGGTTCAGATTGAAAGACAGGTCATAAGCGGAATGCGGGCGCTGGCACATCAAACTATAATCGGTGTAAATGAACAAAATGGTGCCGTTGCTGTTTCTAAAAAGACTGCTGCAAAAATTCCTGTAGATGCTATTTGTACCGAACAGTATTTTGGAGATTTCGGCGGATTTGTCTTTGAGGTATGGTCCTATGACCCTGCTATTTTGGCGAAAAATGCCTGTGTATAGGAGAAAATCAAATGGAGGTATTCCAATGAGCGACTACAAACCGCCAATTCTTGACGGCAAGCGCGTTCTTGGAAACCCCAACGAGATTAGAGAGGTACAGAATGCATATGAAGCCTACGAACTAATGATGCAGTTAAATCCTGCATCCGTAGACGATCTCCTCAAAGCACACAAGCTGATGATGAGCGGTCTTGTGCCAGAAAATGGAAAGTTCCGCTCTGGCGGCGTAGGCATCTTTGACGGAGAGGTGCTGATCCACATGGCTCCTCCAGCAGAATTTGTGCCGGAGCATATTCACAACCTGTTTGCATGGTATCAACAGTCAGAACTTCACCCGCTGATTAAAAGTGCCGTCTTCCATTACGAATTTGAATTCATTCATCCCTTCGCAGAGGGGAATGTAACATTGAGACACCAGCAGAAAGCGGCGTAACAGCGGCAAACTACTTTGTATATAAATTTGAATAGCGTATATGCCAAAGGATATTTCATCTTTTATTTGATGAATATCCTTTTTGAAATTTAAGGTAAATTGACATTTCGACAAAGAATGATATAATATATGTGAATATTGATGACGAAATTCGTATATAATATATCAAAGAGGGCGAGGGTATGCGAAAAACTTATACAACTTTTGTGTGTGAACAATTAGCAGTGGTGCCAACAGGAATACCAATTTATACAGGGCAGATTGCAAAGAAGATTGCAGCGGTTTATGATTTGGAAGAAAAAGAAGCGGCGGCAGCGGCGGCAGTTGCGGTAAAGCGTGCGCTGGATGGGAAACTTTTACCGGAACTTCGGTGCTTCCAAAAAGGAATTTACTATCGTACGGCAGTGACTCCTTTTGGTGAAACGGGAATTAACAAGGAAAAGCTGATCGCGGATAAATACTTGTTGCCGGATATTGGGTATGAAACTGGTCTGACAACCCTTCATCGTATGGGACTGACTTCACAGATGCCACGGGAGCGTGTATTGGCGACCAATGCGGCGAAAGATTGTATGAGAACAGATAGAAAACTTGGTGTTGTGATTCGACCGCCCAAAGTTCCTGTCACAGCAGAAAATAAAGAATATCTGCAAATACTTGACGCATTGGATTTGTTAGAAAAAGCTCCGGTAGATGAAGAACACCCTTATGAGATTATTGCGGACTATATTCAGAAGAAAGGGATGAAATATAAAGTTCTGCTGGCATTTGCTGATTGTTATTATAATCATAATACGGTATTGCGCCTTGCACATACCGCAAGTATGGGAGGAACTATGATATGAAATTACATGAAGATAAAGATGCGTTTGGTCTTTTGCTTGAAAACATACATGAAAAGACAGGATATCGAACAGCTGTACTGGAAAAGGATTACTATGTTCTGCTAATCTTGCAGGAATTATCTAATTTTCAGGCAGACGGACTTCAGGCTTATTTCAAAGGCGGAACAGCCCTTTATAAAGCCCTGAAAACGACCAACCGTTTTTCCGAGGATATTGACCTTTCCGTTGATACCAGAGGATGTAGCAGGACACAGAACGATAAACGTCTGGAACGTGCAGCCAAGAAATATGTTTCCCTTCCGAGGGATGCGGCACAAGGGAAAACAAATCGTTCTGAGGTGATTGCGGTTTATACATATGATCCTGTTACTGCTTTTGATGCAGACGATGCACTGCAACGTTTTGGCAAACTAAAAGTGGAAGCAACTTCTTTTACGATTAGTGAGCCGGTGGAGAGTTTAGAAATATCTGCGATGCTTTACAACCTGGCGACAGAGGAACAAAAGAAGATTCTTGAAACAGTGTATGATGTAAAGCCATTTTTTATCCAGACCATCACTTTGGAACGCATTTTTGTTGACAAACTTTTCGCTGCGGAAGCGTATGTTCGTCATTCTTCCATAAATCAACGAGCGTTTGAGGCGGCAAAGCATATCTATGATTTAGCAGTTATTGCACAGCATCCGAAAGTATCAGCGTTGTTATCAGATTCAGATAAATTAAAGCGTCTTTTGGAGATTCGTGTGGAGGAAGAAAAAGGACGCCTTGACGGAATACCTGGCGTTGTTCCGACAGGATTTATATTCTTTACACAGGCTGGAGATAATAGCGATGTCCGCAAAGCGTATGAAACCATGCAGAACCAATATGTCCTCAGAGAACAAGATCGAATTGAGTTTGAGACAGCGGTAAAAGCCCTGATGAATATTCAGGAGAGCTTATTGAAAAATCCTGCATGGGTAGACTTTCATAATACAACAATTTAGCAAGTTGGGAGATTTATAAATAGTTTTCGCATTCCCATTGTACCATTACCAGACGGCAACGGTCGCATGGGACGGATGTGGCACAGCCTCTTTCTCAGCCAGTGGAAGGAACTATTCTTCTGACTGCCGATTGAAGAATTAATTCAGTCACGGCAAAAGGAATACTACGATGCCCTCGGTGCGGAGGACGCACAGACCGACAGCGCAGGTTTTGTGGAACTGATGCTCGAAATCATCCGGGACAGCCTGTCGGAGGTTACGATAGTTGGTCACAGTACCGATCAAGTTAGTGACCAAGTAACCGACCAAGATAAAATACCGACTGAACTGCTCCTCTCTGCTCTTGGCGATGAAACCCTCCCGGTTGCAGAGCTTATGGAACGGCTTGGACTTTCTCACAGACCGACCTTCCGCCAAAACTATCTGAATCCCGCCTTGGAGCTGAAACTTATCGAGCGCACGATTCCCGATAAGCCGAACAGTAGGAATCAGAAATATAGAAAATCCAAATAAATCGTTATCTCCCTGATTCTGATTTCAAAGGCAAACTGTCCATGTGTAGTTAAGAATAAACACGCCGAAAATAGCAGGAGGCAGCGCAATGTCTTAACATCGTCTGTGCCTCCTGCTACAAAACTTGAAAACATTTCCATTTCAAATTGGACTGTTACATTACCTAAACACTTCTTCCCACCAATTCCTGCACATTTGCCGGCAGATGGTTCAGCACTCTTACCTGTTCTCCTTCTTTGATCAGTGTCTTTTCAATCACCAGATAATCTAAGCCCGGAATCCTGACCTGCGACCAATCCTCTCCGTATCCCTTCAGTCCCACATCCATCATCAGAACGAGGTTTTCAGGAAGTTCACCATTAAATTTCTCTGACAGCGCGCCATACATTTCCTGGCACTCGGTATAGCCAGAATTGTGGGATGTGACATAACCTTTTAGCTCACTGAACTGCTGAATGGAAATTCCCAATTTTTTCCCGATTTCCTCTTCCCTATCCTTATAATACTGGATCATTGATTTCTCATGGGTATTTCCGGGAAGTTTTTCCTTTACGATACGTTCAAATTCTTCTACGGAAAACTGAAATGCTCCTTCTAAGAAGTTCGCCAGAACCTTATGCTGATCCGTAATTTCAGATGGATTCTTTGTGCATACTACCGATATTCTCTGTGCCCCGCAAAGCCCGTCTCGTTTAGGTGCCACGCCTATGCTTACCACTTCTCCTTCCTGTATTACCTTGTTTGTCGCCCTTCCGATCATCGTTTTGTTGCTTTCTCCGGACATGACCATGATCTTAAATCCTTGCTCATCTGCGCCCAGCTCATTTGCAACTGCATATCCCCATTGGGCAACCTGCGCTTCCGTCAGCCCGGGCTCTAAGATTCTCGCCATGGCTTCAATCATGACATCGCTGATCCGGCAGCTTTCCTCAATCAGCTTCAATTCTAATTTTGATTTATTATATTTAATTTTGTAATACTCTTCTGACAGATCGTCTATGCTGGTCTGGGGCAATTGTTCCGATAATTCCTGATACAATCCCACCGGGAAAAAGACCTTGGAGGAAAGGATCGCTGCCTTTTGCGGCTCCTTCCCGCAAGCTTCCACCACGATTGAGGCCGGCGTATTCAGATTTTTATCCGCCCTTCCCGTACCCAGATTCAGAATATCCATAACCCTAATCTTAGCTCCTGAACGAGGGCAAAGCTGCCGTGCGACAATGGCGCTCTCCGGACCTGCCATCAAGTACAGACCGTTCTCACCCAGCACTGCTGCTATGGGTTCCACGATAATATTATTGTTTCCTGCAAGATAGGGAACATCGCCACAATAATGTTCATCCGAGTAGACAATCCCGCAGTCATATCCCTTTTGCTTTAACATGTTCCATGTATTTTCCTGACGTGTCTTAAACTCCTCGGCAGGCAGCATATATCCTTTTTCAAAAAAAGGTGCATTCTCCAACACATTCGATACGATTTCCGCCTGCTTCATCCAATTATTTTTATCAAACATACTTCCTCTCATTCCGCCGCGCAAGCGGCATCTAAATCACAGATTGAAGCGTTTACTTTCAATCTTGCTCCTCTACGATTCCAACCCAGTTAACAATGATATTTGCATAAACTTCTATTGCCTGAAAGAACAATTCTTTATCCATGCTTTCATCTGTCGTGTGCAGGCAGTGTAAATCGCCAGGTCCTAAGATCAGGACGGGCATATTGCCGATTTTAGCCAGCTGGGCGCCGTCGCACCCGCAGGGCAGACCTGCAACGGTCACATCTCCCATTACTTCTTTTTCGCTTTCAATCACGCTCTGCACGAAGCTGTCTGAAATATCCGTCTCAAAGCATAACGTCTCCTGAAACCAGTTCACGCTTACGGGATGTTCGCAAAGCCATTCGTCGCCCTGGCAAGCTCTGTGCAGGCATTCTTCAACTTCCCTTTTGATGTCTTCTGATGAAATGCCGACCATTTTATAATTGTGGTCATATTCGCTTGGAAGAAATTCAACATCAAATTTGACCACACATTTCTCCGGAACGATGGACGCCCCGATGCCGCCTTCAATATGACCGATATTGATCGTCGGATTGCCCAAAAGCGGATGCCGCTTGGTCATCAGCCATTTATCTTCCAATTCGTGCAACGCCTCAATCAGCTTGACTGCTTTCTCTATCGCATTCACGCCCCATCCCTTGGTGCTTGCATGGGAAGAAACTCCTGTAACTGCAAACTCTGCCAAAAATGCACCTCTGTTACATGGCATAACTGTTAGCTGGGTGGGCTCCATGATAATCGCGCCGTCCGCCTTGTAACCCCGGACACAGCAGGCAATAGTTCCGTTTCCGCCGCCTTCTTCGTCAATTACAGATTCGATAAAAATATCCCCGGCAAGTTTGATTCCCGCCTTCTGCAGACAATCCACCGCAAGGATTGCCGCTGCAAGACCGCCTTTCATATCGGTAGTTCCCCGACCGTAGAAGCGTCCTTCCCTCTCTACGCAGTTGAAGGGATCATTGCTCCACAGCTGTTTATCTCCGGGCGGAACAATGTCACAATGCCCGTTCAGCAGGATAGATCGCCCTTTGCCCCTCCCTTTAAAGGTCGCCACCACATTTTCCCGGTCTTTATAATCATGATTTGCGTTATATCCCATACAACCGCAGATTTCATCGTTATCCGGTGAAAAGGCATCCACTTCCGCCCCCATCTGTGCAAAGCGCTGCTTGAGGTAATCCTGAATTCCTTTTTCTTTTCCATATTTACCGTTTTCCAGTATGCGGCTGTCATATGCAACCATATCCTTCAGTAACGCAAAGCAGTATTCTTTATTTTTTTCTATCACTTCGTGTATTTTTTCTCTCGTACCCATATCATTTACCTCATCATCTTGTTTTCTTCTGCAAAGTCACTGCCAAAATAAGTACAATTCCAGTAAAGATCATCTGGTAATACCGCCCCATGCCGATCAAATCGAATCCGTTCGTGAGGACGCTCATTAAAAGCGCTCCTATCAGGCTTCCCACAACACCTCCGACGCCTCCATTGACACTTGCCCCGCCAATGACCACAGCTGCGATTGCATTTAAGTCTAACCCGTCGCCTGCAAGAGGCTGTCCGGAATTTAACCGGGAAGCCATAATAAGCCCGCTGATTGCCGACATGGCTCCGCAGAACATATATACACGAATCTTTACCCATTCTACGGAAGTACCAGCTAACCTTGCCGCTTCTTCATTCCCGCCTATTCCAAACACAGTGGCTCCGAATCTGGTCTTTTTCAAAAGAACATATCCAAAAACATAAGTAATGATTATGATAAAGACAGGAATCGGCAGAGCTCCTATATTTCCTCTTCCAATCACGGAAAAGCTATCCGGAAGGTTGGTCACGCTTCTTCCGCCTGTCAATACCAGCGCAAGACCTTTGGCAATCGTCATGGATGCCACGGTGGCAATAATCGGCGGTACGCCGCCTTTAGTAATGACAAATCCATTTATAAATCCAATTACAATGCCCACAATCAGACCGCATAAGACGCCCACCACGGAATTCATGCCCCAATTTCCCATCACCATGGCTGCCATCACCCCTGAAAGGGACACGATTGCGCCAACCGATAAATCGATTCCGCCTGATATGATTACGAACGTCATTCCAACTGCAATAATCGCGTTAATGGAAGCCTGCCTGAATATATTCATAACATTAAACAGCGTAAAAAAGTTTTCGCTTGCCAGGCTGAAAGCCATAAATATAATGATAAGCGCTGCAAATGCAATAAACTCCCGCTGCTTTAACAGCTTAATCTTTCTTTTATTTTCCGGACCCTTCATTTACTGACCTCCTGTAATGTATTTCATCATTTCATTCAATGTAAGATTTTTTTGCTCAAATTCGCCAGTAATCCTGCCCTTATACATCGTAATGACCCTGTTGCTTACACGTAAGACTTCTTCCAGTTCTGATGAAATAAAAATCACTGACTTGTCCTGCTTTGCCAATGCATAAATTGCTTGAAAAATTTCTTCTTTCGCCCCCACATCCACGCCTCTTGTAGGTTCATCGAGAATCAAAATATCACTGTTCGCGCATAGCCACTTTCCCAAAACCACTTTCTGCTGATTTCCCCCGCTTAAGTTCAGCACCGGAAATTCCGCTGTAGGTGTCTTGATCTTTAAGTTATCGATCTGTTTCTCCGCTTCCTGTCGCTCTTTCTTCGTATTAATAAGGAAAAAGGATATAAACTTTTTCAGATTTACCATGGCAATGTTTCTTCGGATATTCAGATTCATGAACAGACCTTGTTCTTTTCTGCTCTCGGGAAGCAGACCAATCCGATGGGAAATTGCATCCTTCGGTCCCTTTATTCTGCATTCCTCGCCAAACACCTCTATCCTTCCATCCGTTATGGAATCTGCGCCGAAAATCGCTCTCATACATTCCGTGCGCCCAGCGCCTACCAGCCCTGCAATCCCCAGGACTTCTCCCTTTTTCAATGTGAAAGAAACGTCATGGATGTATTGATTGGATAAATTTTCAACCTTTAAGACAGGTTCAGAATCAATCACCTTATTTTCCTTAATCTGATTGTCAATATCTTCTCCTACCATTAACTTAATGATTTCTTCTTTACTGACCTCATTCGTAACAGCGGTTTCCACAACCGTCCCGTTTCTCAAAACCGTAAGTCTGTCGCTGATTCTCGTCACTTCGTCAAGCCTGTGGGAAATATAGATGATGGAAACGCCTTTCTTTCGCAAATCTTCTATAATATCAAAAAGCTGCTCCACTTCCTGGATTGTCAGCGTAGCTGTTGGCTCATCCATAATGAGTATCTTTGCGTTATAGGAAAGCGCCTTGGCAATCTCCACCATCTGCTGCTGCGCAACGCTTAAGTCCCTTATCTTCGCATGGACATTTAAATCCAAGTCGAATTTATTTAATAGTTCTTCCGCATTTTTATATACTGTCTTCCAATCGATCAAACGAGTTCTGTCTGAGATTGGTTCTTCCCCAAAATAAATATTTTTCGCTACGTCTAAGTCCGAAAATAGGGTAAACTCCTGGTAGATTACGGCAATCCCTTTTTCCTTGGCATCATTGGGGGTGCGGAAAAGCTGCTTTTCACCACCCAATTCAATCCAGCCGCCGTCAGGCATATGCACACCTGCCAGCGTCTTGATCAGAGTGGATTTCCCTGCTCCGTTGGCGCCTACCAGCGCGTGGATTTCTCCTTCTTTCAGCGAAAAATTAACCTTGTCAAGCGCCAGTACTCCCGGAAACCTTTTTGTAATATCTACTACCTTTAACAGTTCTGCCATTTATTCCGCCTTTCTCCTTTATATTAGAAATGGAGAGGTATGCAATCATCTCTCCATTTCTAAGAAAGTACTGATTGAATTGGCGTTCTCCAAGCCTGCCCTATTACCAGGAGAACCCTTCTGCATTTTCTTTGGAAACCATTTTCAAAGGAACTTCAATATTCTCTTCAACGCTTTCACCGTTTACCACCTTAAGCGCTGTCTGGATTCCGATTCTTCCCATCTCAGCAGGCTGCTGTGCCACGGTTCCAGCCACAATATCGCCGCTTAAGATCAGCTGGACTGCATCATCCATTCCGTCAATGCCTACCGCAATAATATCAAAATCTTTCGTGGTTGATTCAATAGCAGATTCTACCGCAATGGAGCCATAATCATTTACTGCCAATACGGCGTCCACATCAGGGTAAGCGGAGAGAATATTATCTGCTGCTGTTACAAATGCGGTCATACTATTCTCAACTGCATCGATTTTTTGCAGGATCTCAATATCCGGATATTTTTCCAGTGCTGCCTGATACCCCTCAGCTCTTTCCTGGAAGGAACTGATGGGAGGACCGTCCAAAATGATGACTTTTCCTTTTCCACCCAGCTTCTGTGCAACAAATTCTCCGCCCGTTTCACCTGCTGCCTTATTGTTCGATGCGATAAAAGCGGTGATGTCTCCGCCTTCTGCCATAACGTCAAGACAAATAACCGGGATTCCTGCCTCGTTTGCCATCTCCACCGCTGGTACGACAGCTTTTGAATCAACTGCGTTGAGCAGGATCGCATCAACCTTCTGTGCAATCAGATTTTCAACGCTGCTGATCTGATCCGCAACATTTAACTGGGCATCCGAAACAATCACTTCGACTCCTGCCGCCTTAGCCTCTTCTTCCACGCCTTTTTGCATAGCCTCGAAGAATGGGCTGTTCAGCGTCATGAAAGATACGCCAACCTTTATTTCTTTGGCTTCCGGTTCGCTGACATCTTCCGTATCGGCTGCTTCTGCCTCATTTTGGGGCTGTGTAGTTTCCTCCGTTTTCTCTTGTGTCTGCCCTGATGAACATCCCACACACAATAAACCAAGCATCAATGACATGATAATTGCTAAACCTTTTTTCATATAACTTTCCTCCTTTGTTTTGGTATTTGAAAAAATTTACATAAAATGAAATCGATTCCATTTTTGCCGGCAAAAAAAGGAATGTTCCAAATTATACTCCTTTTAATGTAGATTCCCGAATCTCCAGACCAACCGGGAGAATGACTTCTCTGCTGTCCCCCATATCGCCTGCGATTCTCTCTAAGAGCAGGTTCATTGCAGTTGCCCCTATTTCATAAGTGGGCTGCTTAAC
Source organism: Lachnospiraceae bacterium (assembly GCA_011959285.1). GTDB lineage: Bacteria > Bacillota > Clostridia > Lachnospirales > Lachnospiraceae > Suilimivivens. The sequence goes on from BLLW01000024.1 coordinate 18,195, forward strand.
GGATGTAATCCTCGGATTGGAAAACTGCCTCCACTCCATATCGTCAAACGCTACAATTCCCAGCTCTTCCGGAATCCTTTTATTCAATGCTCTAGCTGCCTTCAATACCCCCCATAGGATAAGGTCATTGGTTGCAAACAAGGCATCACAATGCTGATTCACTAATAAATCCATGACATCTTCATAGGTATTGCTTGCTAAGAAGTCTCCGGTTTTGATAAGTTCCGGTTCCACAGTCATTCCGTTCTCTTCTAAAGCGATCTCATATCCTCTTAAACGTTCCCTGCCTGTGGTAGAATCCACGGAACCGTTTATGATTCCGATCCTTTTATAGCCCTTTTCAATTAAATGCGTAACTGCCTGCCTGCTTCCTTCTCTATTCTGCACCAGAACGATATCGTATTTGCTCTGGATGTCGCCATTGGGTCTCCTGTCGAAAAAGACGATTTTCTGATCTCCCACAATATTATAATAATCTGCTCCCATATAAGCGCTTGATACGATCAGTCCATCCACCTTCCTGCTGATGAGTTCTTTCAGGTAGCGTCTCTCCTTCTCCGGATCGTCATCTGTGTTACAAAGGATAATGCTGTAATTCCGCTTGCTGGCTACATCCTCGATTCCTCTGACTACGGCGGTGTAAAAGGAACCCATGATATTGGAAATAATCACTCCCACCGTCTTTGTTTCATTTATTCTAAGGCTTCTTGCCAATTCGCTTGGGGCATATCCAAGTTCATTGATTACTTCTCTTACCCGTGTCTCTGTCTCCTTCTTCACTAAAGGACTGTTATTTAAAACTCTGGAGACAGTCGTTTGGGAAACCTGTGCCATCTTTGCTACCAGTGCAATATTTACATTTTCCTCTTTTGAAATCGATTTCAAAATTTTGCACTCCTTACCCTTTGTATCAATTAAATTGTAAGTTAGTGGTCATAATTTGTCAATCATTTTTTCATTCTTTTTATATACAATTACTTCCAACGCATCTATTGCACTGGTTTCTAATAGATTTAGACGGCTTTATTCCGCTTCCGGATACTCATTGCAGAGCAAGCGGTAAGGCGGTTCATCTTCCTCGATCTTCGGAAAACGACCTACCGGATCGTGAAAGCGGTTGTCGGCAGTATCATCGTTGCACATAGAAACTTCGCCGATGAGAATGTCTCCCGAGCCCGGAACTACTGCAAAGCTGTGATACTGATGAGGCCACAGGGTAATGCTCTCGCCCGGTCTTAACGCTACCTGCGTACCGGCTGGCACGTAGTAAGAACGTCCGTCTGAATTTACAAGCACATCCGTGTTCGCATATCCGCCCTCTCCGTCATCATTGTAAACCTTAAGAAGCAGCGTGCCGCCTCCGCGGTTAATGATGTCCTCACTCTTTACCCAATGAAAATGGGACGGGAAGGTCTGTCCATCCTTTAAGTAAATCAACTTCTCTGCATAAACCTTTTTGTATTTCGGATTCTTCTGATTTCCGTTGCGGATAGTAATCAGCGCAAATCCCACTTTGTCAAAATCTTCCAGACCGCAGTCTGTGATATCCCACCCCAGCATGTTGTCGCGGATTTCATCATACTCATGGTCTTTTGTCTTCCACTCTTCGGGGGACCATTTGCAAAATGGCGGCAGTTCAATCTTATGCTCTTTCAGCATGGCTTCCATTTCCCGGATGCTCTGGTTAATTTTTGAGCGCTTCATGGTACTTTTCCTCCTTATAGTTTATCCATAAAATTCATTTTTACTGTATAGCTCTTGCTCTCTCCCGGCTTCAAAATCGGAGCTTGACAGCCTTCCTGACCTGGCTTTGGACCATCTAAGAATGCATTCATGGGTTCCATCCCCATGACATACTCACCCTTGCCGAGCATCTTCCACTGGCAGAAGAAAGGAAGGTCATTTCCATCATACTGGATATTCACGCCGATACCACGCTTTTCATTAAAAACGGTATACTGGCTCATTCCATTTTGGTCCTTTTGCATCTTGTGGAAATAGCAGCGCTCTGGATAGGGATATTGGGGCGCCTCTACCTGCCTGCAGGTGTCCGCATATTTTGCTGCATGTGCCTCGCGCGGCACCGTCTCTAAGCTGTCAAAAAGAAGTCTCGTACCCTCTTCCAAAAGCGGATATCCATAGTTTAAATGCAGCGCATAGACAAACTGTCTGTTCCCAAAACCATGGTTTGTAACCGTATCTGTTATGACAATACTGTCATTTTCATACGTAAACTCATATCGCCGGTGCAGGGTCAGATTCTCTCCGAAAATACGCGCTTCCCGCATGGTTCCTTCCAACGTGATTGTAGGATTTTTGCCCTTTACACCGCGCTCACACTTCACATGCTCTGCCGGCGCGTTGGAAATCCTGCCGTGAAGACCAAGCTCTTCTCCGTCTACATTCCCAGGATTGCCCAGATTCTGCAGACCGCAGGTCGTAAGCATCCCCACAAAGAAGCTGCGCATCCAGCGCGCCCCTTGGGCGTCATAATACTCTGGCGCGACAATACCGCAGGGAGCGATATAATTCATGTTCTTTCCCTTGTAGCGGACCTGGTATAAATCCATGCAGCGGTCGGGGAGTACGGTTACAGATAAATTTCCGCCGTTGGCGACTTCTATCACTTGAACACCCTTCTGAAAACCGCCCTTTAAGACAGCCTCCCGCAAAGACATGAGCTGGTTGGGATCCCCAACGTATTCCAGCCTTTCCTTATAAGCTTTACTCATCATTTTCACCTCCTTTTATTCTTATTTTTCGCCTCCTAAGAGACCTTTGTAATGCACTTTCTCTGGCTTCGAGAAATTGCCCACATAGTATCATTTCGGTGCTTTGTTGTCAAGAAGTTAAAAAATGTAAAAAGGTGTGGGAATTATTCCCCCACACCCTCACTTTCTAAAAACTGTGCGACATTCATACATCTGGGATGCTCCATTTCAAGACTCAAAAAGTCTTTGTCTCCAGTAAGTATGATATCCACATTAGATATCATGGCAGCGTTTAAGATTGGCTGATCCTTTGCATCACGTATCAGTTTTTCTGCATGGTTTACTGCTGGAATCAGTTCATAAGACATTTCCGCCAAAAGGACTTCTGCATCTGGCAGGACATTAGAAAAAAGAATGTTTGTATCGATTAATACCCACATTTTTACCTTCCTTTTCCGTAACGCACTTCGTCTACAAGCGCTTGAACATCATCTTCACTGGAAATCGCCATAGCTTCAGCTACTCCTGAAAAAGCAGACTGTGCTTTACGGATTGCCTGTGCAGAAGCATTACTCAATACAACCTTTCCATCTTGCTTTTGGTAAAACAGAATCTTGTCACCGGATTTCAGACCAAGCAGACGTCGAATTTCAACCGGAACAGTAATTTGTCCATTCGCAGAAATTTTTGCTAAGTTCATAAAAATCACCCTTTCTATTCTTGAAATCTAAAGAGAAAGTGATGTTACTTTTATTATACCCCGCCAAAATCAAAAGTAAAGCTGGCTATGTAGAAAAATATGAGGAAACTGTATTTTTAAGAAGAAAAGAGAATGTTCATTTTTTACTTTTATTTTACTAGATACCTCTTAAATTTGGTACATCATAAATTACGTAAAATGTTTGGCTGCCCCGACTGCTAGGTGACTTATTTTTTGTAAATAAGTATATAAGTATCAAATGATAATATTTCTAATCGTCTTCAGAGTCAAATTCTTTGACAGTCTTTTTATCTGCCCTTACAGTTCAACCATAAGCAACGCAGGATAGAACAGCATTTACTTAATTGCAAAAAAACTGCCTGAACATAAGAAAACCATAAAGGCTCCGCCCACCTGAAACCGCTCTTTTTCAGCAAGTCAAAGTGCTCCGTTATGGTGATGGGTAGTATTTCTGTTCCACGCCTTTCTATATGGCTTTGAATTTCTTGCTGCTTTCTGCCTTTTGAAAGCATATAGTTTTGCCAGCGCCTAACCGCTATAAGGTCTGCATTATCATTCTCCAATCGTATGTTTTCAAAGGTAATGAATATTCCATTTTCTTTCAAGGCTTGAAAGCAGTTTTTGACCGCGGTTTCCCTTTCTGCCCGGGGTAAATAGTAGTGGCATTGTATAGCTGTGACGATATCGAACTGTTCTCTGTTATCGAGTTCTTGTGACGAAATATTCCGATATGTAATTCCATTATCGCCTAGCATGCCATGCCTCTTGCAATTTTGAGCATTTCTCCTGAAATATCACATAATGTAAAAGTTATTTCCATCCCGGAAAGTTCTGCCAATGCCTTGCGGGCTGTCTTGCCTGTACCGCAGCCCGTATCCAGCCAGTTTATCTTTTTAAAATTCATAGCCCGTACCATATCCATTACCTGGCTGTGAAATTCCTCGTAATACGGCAGTGCACTGCTTATTTTACTGTCATATTCAAAGGAATTAAATGCAGACATATTATCTCTCATTATCAATACCTCCCAATCTCTCTTGCAGCATACACAAGTCTTATTCCTTCATTCCCCTTGTATACCATATTGCAGAATCCATCTATGGATTTCCTTCACCACCGGCTCTAAATCTCTTCCCATCTATGTCAGCGAGTACTCCACCTTGGGCAGAACCTGATGATACTCTTTGCGGTTGACCAGACCGTCCCTTTCCAATTCCTTCAATTGTGCAGCCAGCATCTTGTGCGTAATCGGCGCAAATGAAAACCATCATAGACCTAGCACATTTTGTCATGGAACAATCGCTTTATGGAAAATATGCAATAAGCGTGACTACCTATGAAAATTACGGCGGACGGGATTGCGCTAAGGTTTTGAATAAGCTGCTGACTTATTCTGGCGCAACGCTCTGCGGAACCATTGCTTTCCGAAAAAAAGTACCCTCAAATTTACTGGAAAAACCGCGGTTAACAAAGAAAATCCAAAAAACCGCAAACAGATTTCGTGATCAAATGTTGGGAGGAGGCGAAGCTATGGAATTTATAGGGATGAAAGGAAGCGTATAAATGATTTACGCCGCACAAAATGCTAATATTTATACAACTCCGCATAAAGACATCTTGGCGCATCTCCAAAACTTAATTCCATACAGCTTCCTCTCTGCTGCTGGAGTCCTCGCCTTTGATATCCCCAGGACTTATTGTAATTTCCGGCAAATCTCTTTCGGGCACAGTTTCTCCCTCTCTTACATGTACTGTCTTTTCAGGGCAGGTAAGGAATTTAAGTTTCTCCCGGTTGCATTCCATATTCCCGAGGGCGTCACCGGCGAAATCTATCAGTGTATGGATTATATCCGCAGTCATACCAACGAACCGATCAGCATCAATGACATCGCCCGGCAGATCCACCGGAGCAGTTCCTATACCATGAAGCATTTTAAAGAAGAATTGGGTATGCCCATCAGCGCCTATATTACAAAGTGCCGTCTGGAGGATGCCAAAAGACTGCTGGCATACAGCGATAAAAGCCTAGCAGAAATCAGTGCATACCTGTGTTTCTCAAGCCAGGCCTATTTTCAAAACGTATTCAAAAAGCAGTATGGAATCACTCCCTTACAATACCGCAAGCAAGGATACGCATCTAAGACTTCTTTAAAAAGAATCCTTTGACGAAAAGAGGGCACTGTCACTCCTCTCGCCGGACAGTATCCCCCCTTTTAAATTCTCTGGTGGCAGACAAAATAATTACGCTTTCTAAATCCACCATTCCTTCTTCAACGGCTGCCCAGTTCTCATTTTTATCAATCACCTGCACATTTACTTCATCCACATAATATTCCTGCCCGAGAATCCCTTCTCTTTCTTTCACCACATAGACATAATTTCTGTCATTGTCTGTATGAAGGGCAGCGGCAGGCAGACAAAGCCTGTGCTTCTCGCCCGTATCAGATCTTGCGATGCTTCCCGCCAGCCCCGGGATTCCCATGTTTTCAGGCAGCTCTACCAATACCTCATATTTCCCAGGAATACTCCTGCTCTCCGCGAGATAAGCAACCTTCTCTTCCAGTACCTTGCCTTTTCCCTCTAACTCCACCAAGATCTCATCTCCCAGGCCGATATACTTTTTCTGCTCTTCATCTAAAGTAACTTTCAGCTGACAGGGAAGGGTCTCGTCAGATAAAAGCAGGACCGCAGTGTCCGGCACCCGCTCTCCCGGTCTTACAAGCACTTCCGTGACCACGCCGCTATAGGGCGCCGTCACCGCCCCCTGACTCTCCAGCACGCTCTGATATTCCTGCATCTTTTCGGAGAGGGATGCCCGCTCTAATTGCGTTCTTTCCAGTTCTGCCGTGACTTCCTCCGGAAGCAAAAGGTCCTCCACCGCCCTTTCCGCCTGTTTTACCGCCTCGTCCCGCCTAGCCTTGGCATCCGCCTCGCCGTATGCGGCGCTTTGCAGCGCATCCTTCAATGCCTCGTCGCCGCCCTCTTCCTCCAAGTCCTCCTGTGCCCTGACATAGCTTTCAAGGGCGCGCCCAACCTGGGTGTCCTCGATTCTGGCAGTGGTGTCATAATCTTCTCTCGCCCGGGCAAGTTCTAACTCCTTCTTTTGCCGGGCAATTTCCTGATTGTTCAAAATAGCGTTTATCTGAAGGGAAAGCTGAGCAATCTCGTCCTGTTTCTCGTCCATCAGCTCTTTTAGGTCTGCAAGATCGATCTGCATCAAAACATCCCCTTCCTCCACCCGTTCGCCTTCCTTGGCATAAATCGAATCGATTCTGACCCCCGGCAGATAGGTCACCGTCTTTTCCCCTCCTGCCACCACGATTCCTTCCGCTTCCACTTTGTGCTCTATGTATTTCGTCTCCGGCTGACAGGTGGCCACCATAGGAAGCCGATATGCGTAGACGCTTTTAGAGATCACTGTGCAAATAACCATAAATACCAAAAAGGCAGCAAATCCTGCCATTACTTTTTTCATCGCTCTGTCCTCTCCTCTATCGTTTTTCCGTTACTCCTTCAGCCCTGAATAGATGATTCCCTGTTCCAGATAATCCTGCCCCATCACGAATACGAACACCGCCGGTATCAACATGATCACGCTGACGCAAAAGGCATATCCCGCCTGCCCTAAAGTAATCTCCGGCAGGTACAGGGAAAGCGGCCATAAGGCTTTTTCTTCCAAAAAAGCCATAGGCTGTTCCATCAAATTCCAGTATTCCAAAAAACCCAGCACCATGGCAGAGAGCAGACCGCTTTTTCCTAGGGGAAGCCCTAATTTAACAAAAATCGCAAGTTCGCCAGCGCCGTCGATCCGCGCCGCCTCCAAAATCTGGGGCGGGATACTCCGAAATCCCCCGTAGGATAAGAAAACCGGAAAGGTGGAAAAGACTGCCGGAAGAATAATCGCCTGATGGGTGTTTAACAAGTGCAGCTTATTTAATACCAGATAACTGGAAAGCATGGTCACCTGAAAGGGCAGAAGCATCAGCACCACATAAAGGGCGAACAATGCCCTGCTTCCCTTTACCGGATAAACGGCAAAGCCCCACGCCCCGGGGACTGCCACCAGGAGCTGTCCTGCCAGAATGCATCCTGCCAGTTTCATGGAATTCCAGAACAATACAAAAAACTGAGGCGTTTCAAACAAAAGCTTTTTATAATTTGCAAAGGATGGATAATCCGGCATCATCTTCCAGCTGATAAACTCTGCTCTCTCCGCGAACATTGCTCTAAGATATCCTGAAAGTTCATAGGTATCCATCAGGGAACCCGACAGTAAAAGCAAAAGCGGCAGGATTACCAGCACCGTGGGAATCAGCAGCAGAAAAAGGGCAAAGCCTTTTTCCGCATTTTTTATTATTTTTTGTTCTTTTATTTTAAAGCCTGTCATTTTATCCTTCTCCTTTATCCCACAGCCTTTGCAGCAGAAGGATCACCATCATCAGAAAGCCGCCTGTGCACACCGCCGCTGCCGCCATTTTATCCAGTTCCAGATTCACGAACCAGTTGTTGAACAAATGCTGCAGAAGGTAAATACTCTTATCTGGATAAGCCCCCGCTGTAAGGTACGCCTCCCGATAAATCTTAAAGGAGTTCAGAAAGGACAGCACAACTATCGTGTAAAGGCTTCCTTTCAGATTAGGCAGAATCACATACCAAAGCCGCTGCCATTTTCCCGCGCCGTCCACCCGTGCCGCCTCCAAAAGATGGACCGGGATGCTTAAAATGCCCGCCATCCACAAAATAACAGTATAGCCCATGTTTTTCCATACGTAGCTTCCTGTGAGCACCCAGAAAGCATCCCCCGATCCTAAATACTCTCTATGCACCTCTCCCCACAGTCCCGTCCACGCGCCCAGGCTGGTGAGAAACAGGTTCAAAAACCCCTGCTTGTAAAACGTCATTTTCCACACCAGCACAATGGTTGCCGTGGGCATGGCAAATGGGAATAGATAAAGAGATTTGATCCATCCTTTCTTTTTAAGACCACAGAGCAGCAACGCTGCTGCAAATCCTGACAGCACCAAGAGCGGTATGCCCACCAACGTAAATCGGAATGTGTTCTTCACTGCCAGCAAAAATGCCTGATTTTGAAAAACGGACTGGTAATTTTTAATTCCGTTAAAGTCTCCCGTCACTGCCTCTAAGAACGACCTGCGCACCACATCTCCAAAAGGCGCCAGCACAAAGAGCAGGATTCCCGCAAATCCGGGGAAGACAAAGAAGCAGAAAAATCTTGTTTTCTTTTTTGCCATAAAACCGCCTCTCTACTCCGACATATAGATTGCAAGCTGCTGCCAGATGGCATCTAAGGTCTCCTCAAGGCTTTGACCGCCCTGTATATACTTTGCGCCCTCTTCAAACACTGCCTCCTCAAAAACAGTATCCTCGATATAAGGGGTGTCCGCACTTTCCATCCATCCCTCAAGGGTCTTTATTTCCTCCTCATCCGGGAAATAGACATCCAGATTCACTTCCACACCATCCTCATCTACCATTGCCATCGACCCATACTGATTGTTTTCACCCAGATATTCTTCTTCCGGTGTAAAGAGTTCTTCAAGCGCCTCTTTATTGACGGCTAGCCCGCCCAACGCGCACTGATTTTCTTTGCCCAGGAACGCCTTCAGGAAATCCACCGCTAATTCCTTTTTGGAGGATGAGGCGCTGATGCCCAGCATGGTCTGAGGCACAAAGATGTTGCTGCAAAGTCCGGTCATAGGCACCAGCAGCGTATCCTCGTATCCCTTTGCCTTGGCGGCGGAAGTGATATCAAAATAGCCATAAGGGTATGTGGTCATACCTGCCATGAACTGGGTATAATCCCCCACGTACTCTAAGGTATTTAGACCATACAGGGAAAGCTCGTATTCCCATTTATCTCCATACAGCTCTGAACACCAGCTGCCGGAATCGTTATACCTGTCTATGCTCTTTTGAGAGATGCCATCCATCTGCGCATCGTAGATTCTTTTAATCTGCACAAGGAATGCTTCCACTGCTTCCCGGTCTATTTCGCCGTTGTCCTTTTTCCATGCGGGTGCACTTGCCACGGCAAAGACCTTCATAATTCCTTTTTCGGAACAAATACCCAGGATATCTTTTTCGGGATGATCCGCCCGAATCTGTTCCACTTCGTCCGCCACAGTGACAAGATCTTTCATCCCTGCAACATACTGTTCTCTCCCCAGCATAACCGGAAGGGCTACCTGTCCTGGCGCAGCATAAATACCGGTATAGGCGCTATCCTCTCTCTTCAATGCCTGAAAAAGATTTTCAAACAGTTCTTCCTCCTTAGAAAGTCCCTCTATCGTGCCGCTTAAATCCAGAAGCAGTCCCTTTTCGATGTAGGAATCCATGGGAAGTTCATCCAGCATCAAAAGATCGGGACCTTCCCCCGCCATGATTTCTGTATTCAACTTTTTGAGCGCATCCTCTCTGGTAATACCAGTGGTTATGCCGCTGCCCTCTGCCATGCCAATCTCATATTCCACAAATACGTCAGGATGGCTGACCTGATAGAGAGAAATTGCCGTCCTAAGGTCATAGCTTTCCTCAAGACTGTATAATTTTAATGTCTTGCTGGGAACAGAAGGCATATCAGGGTCGAAGGAAAATCTCACTAATTTGCCGCTGTTAAAGACGGCAAGAAATACTTCCTCTTCCAGCATAACCATATCTTTGATGCCATATTGAGGACTTCCCAGACGGGAAAGCGCGCCGTCAATCAGCTGCTCCACCCCTTCTTCGCCGATCACATGACGGTGCAGTCCTTTTTTACCTGCCAAATATAACGCGCCCTCTGTGTCAAAGAAATACGTAAGGTCATACCAGCTTCCGCCATTAAATCCCCGCTCGCCGTACTGCTCCTCCACAAACGCCTTAAGTACAGAATCTTCTATGTATTCCTTTTGATCCATGTCATAAATGAGCGGGGTCTTAAAATCATACCCGTCTATGATCATCTTATTTTTGCTGAACTGAATCTGCATGGGTCTGCCCTCCAGCGTAAGATAAGACTCCGTGCTGCCATCCTCTTTGACTTCGTAAATCGTATCCCCATAGGTGGTTACGAAAATCCTTCCGGTATCCGACATCCAGATTCTGTTAGGGTACATTTCATCTTCTGTAACAGAAAGGGTAATTGGGATGACTGTTCCATCCGCCTTGACCAGCGCACACTCCGGCGACAGATTGAATACGGAATCGGATTCCTGTGCATCCTCTTCCTCCTCTGCGCCGCCTTCACTTCCTTCTCCCTCGGCACCTGCTGTGCTGCCTTCGCTTCCGTCTTCTTCCGCATCTGCTGTAGTGTCTGCGCTTCCTTCCTCTTCCCCATCTTCTGCAACATCTTCCCCAGCATGATTTCTTGCCTCGTAGTCATCGTAGATAATTCCCAAGCTGCCGTCTTCTGTCATCTGTACATCCATGACATAGGTCCTACTCAGTTTGTCTTCCAGCCATCCACTGTTCCCACTTTCCCATGTGGTCCCATTATCCTTAGACTTTAGGACACCCATCTGACGGTCCGTGATCAGCAATGTTCCATCTGAAAATCTTCTCATTCCGCTGACGGTTCCCACCATTTCGGCTAAATCAATCTCCTCCTCCGCATACCGCCCCATGGCAATGTCCGGCTCCCCGCCGGTGGGCGCTGTGCTGCTGCTTCCTTCCGTCACGCTGGTACAGCCTGCCGCCAATGTCATCAACGCTGCCATGAGCAGACAGATAAATCTTTTGCCTGATTTTTGCTTCATTTTCGATACTCCTTCCACTTTCACCAATCACGATTCATTTTCATAAATCCCTATAAGCGCATTTGACTACTACAATAGTCTTTTGTAATAGACTATCACAGTAGTCAATTCATGTCAACCAAAAATAAAAAAGTACCCTGCTTTCACAGAATACTTTCTTCAAACCAAAAGGCTCTATAAATACACTTATTTCACACCAAAAGGCTCTTTTACGACTTTTATGACTGCAGAATTTGCATAAGTAAGAGGCTCATCATGAATAAAAAAGATTTTTGAATCAACCGGTGCGTACAGAGTCTCCATAATTTCACCCTCATATGGCTGAATAATATCGGCAACAGGCTGCCCCGCTTCTACCTTTTCCCCCGCCCTGACTAGCGACTCAAAAATTCCTGACTTGGCGGTCCGCACCGAAATCATATCCGTATCATAAAGAACCGTAGACGCAATGACCTCAGGTGCATTGTATTTTACAATTCCCATCTGGGAACAGAAATTCAGAACTGACAGAACCGCCTTCCCTGCTCCATTACGGTCTATCCTTGAAGTAGTCGTCGTATACACTGAAAATGCCTGCGTATTCCAGACCTGCCAATTATAATTCAGCGTTGCTGTATCGTAAGGTCTCACTTTCCGAATCACCACATAAGGCAGCCCGAATAATTTTGCAATCTCTGCGCTGCTGTATCCCTCATCCATAATCCTTACATGGGGTACAAATTCCCCCGGCATATAGAAAGATGTGAACTGTATACCTAATGCATACTCCGAAGCTTCCCGGAACACCCCTTCGGCAATCCGCTGTGTCGTTTCTCCAAGATGATAACCCGGAAACATCCTGTTGATATCTGTATTATCCGTTGGCCAGAATCTCTTTTGAATATTCATAGAGTAAGGGTTGATGGAAGGGATAATCAGAATCTTCTTTCCTTTTGTAATCCGCTTTTCCTCTTCCAGCTGCCTGAACTTTTTGATCAGCTGGGAGCAGCAGTAAATCTGCTGTACTTCATTGCCTCTGGAACTTCCCACAATGCAAACTGCATTTTCTCCCTCGCCGAACTCATATCCTGTAATTCTGAAATCATCGCGGTACATTCCTTTAATTTCATAGAGGATTCTTGTCTGCATTATTCATAGACCTCCCGTCTTAATAAACGCCCCATTAAAGAACCCTCATCCACGATCGGATAATCACGTATCGTAAACAGGATTCCATCTGCCGGCGCCTTCACTTCATCCAAAATTACCCCATGTAACGGATCAGCAATCACACCGATTACTTCTCCTCTTTTCAGCTTTTCCCAGTGATGTACCTTTGGCACGAACAGACCTCCTGTGGGAGCATTCAAATAACATACATCATCCGGATTTCTTGACACAATCGGATTTCTTGGACGCTTCACATCTCCTTTCCAGATTCCCATCTTACGCATCAAATTCAAAATGCCGTCTGTGAGCTGATTTCCATAGCTCTGTGTGAGGCGCATTCCCACTCCCATTTCAACCACCAGCGTGGGCGTCCCTGTGCTGTTCAAGCTGTATGCAAAAGTAGATTCCAGCACCGTACTTGCCCCATGCACCCAGATGAAATCCACATTCAGTTCTTCGGCAAGAGGCACGAGCTTTGCCTCATGCAGTTCATTGATCCGTATCTGCGGAATCTCAGTCAGATAAATATTGCTGGCATGGATATCAATCACACAATCTGATCCGGATACATCTTCCATGATGCCTGCAGCCAGATATTCTGTCATATTTCCATCAATATTTCCCGGGAACAGACGGTTCATATCCAGGTCAAATGCCGGTATCCCTCTCGTAATGGAATCAATCCCCAATGGATTCATTGCCGGATAAATATCTACGATTCCTGATAATTTTTCCTTTTCTTCCATGATTCTTCTTTGCAGTTCAAAGCATACATACTGTCCTTCCAATTCATCTCCGTGAATGCCGGTGACTATGCTGATACGCTTTTCTGTCCCGGAACACATTTCAGGCATCAGACGGTTTCTCTTAATCTGAAGTTCTTCGTCCACGGGCAGACTTACAGATGTTATAATATCTACCATTTTTCTTCCTCTTTCACTTTAAATTTCCTTTACAGCTACTGCTACCTGCTGGCACTGCTGACCGCCGCCTACAACGATACCTCTGTTTAACGCGCAGTCCGCTGCGTCTCTTCCTATCCCCACATAAATATAATCTTCGTTTACAAGCTGATTGTTTGTGGGATCTAATCCATACCATTTTCCTTCCCACAAAACCTCGACCCACGCGTGGGACTCTCCTTCCCCTAGCATGAATCCTGCCGCATATCTTGCCGGAATTCGGTTCATCCGGCACAGCGAAATCAGGATATGTGCATAGTCCTGACATACCCCGCGCTTAAGTCGCCACGCATCTTCGGATGTGGTCGTCACATTTGTACAATTTTTCTCATACCGGAAATCTTCGTAAAGACATTGCATGAGTTTTACCGCCTGACCGTAGGGCGTTCCATCCGTTCTGCCTGCAAGCTTCTTTGCAAGCTCACCGCAGTAACTCTCCAATTCTTTCCCTGCCGCAGTCAGTCCGCGCAGATTAAGGTACATCCCTGGCAGTTCTCCCTTCCTCTGCCTGTTGCTATCCGCACAGCCCGTCACTGCTGTTCCGCATACGCGGCAGGAAAAAACATCATGCGCCTTTTCAATCGTGCCATATACCATCTGATTTCCAAAAGAATCCTGCCCTCTGCTCCTGTAATTTTCAGGCATAACTTCTATCTTTAACGATTCAATTCTTTGTCTGTCCATATCTGCAGGTACACACTTTAACGTATAATGGCAATTACTTACAGGTTCACTGTAAGTAATTGTCATACAATAAATAAAATCCAGTCTTTTCATTACAGCCATGTTTCTTCCAACATCCTATACGCAGTCTTAAGGAACATGTTTTTTAAACAATATGTTCCACCTCATTTACAATCTTATAATAATCCACTTCGGGCTGCGTGACAAGCTTCTGTAAATTGGTTAAGGATTCCTCATGATAATTGATTCTGCTCCTCATGACTCTGGGCACCAGCCGGTTAATCTCCCTCTGCAATTCTTTTACCGGTGCGCCAAGTCTGGCATACAGATCCACTCTTTCCACTCTTTTCCCTGCCTTAATCATATTTCGGACCTGTTCAGAATCAATCTGGTCATCAGCAATGCCCCAGAAAGCAAGAATATTATCGATTACTCTCTGCATATCAATAAGAGGCGATCTGCTGATTTTTGCCCGATTCATATCATAGACAGCCAGCTGCACATAGGACAGCGTCTCGGAACCGATTTCCTCACGAAGAACGATTGCATTGTCATACGCATGCAGAAGATTACTGATGATAGAATCCGGGTTTGCCTCATCAAAGGGGTATGCCTTCTGAAACACTTCCTTCGATCCGTAAATATCCGGTATATCTATCATTTTGCAAAAGCTCTGATAGCTGTCCGCAATCTCGTCAATCATGCTGTCAAAGCTTTTTGAATATAAACGAAGAGTGGTGTAAACCCTCTCTGAATACCTCCCAAGCCAAAACAGCCGGTCTGCCTGATCTACTGAAATAATACCCATGTGTCTTTAAATCCTCCTCCCTGTGATGAATTGACAATAAACGAATCCGGATTTCTGGAAAACCGCGTCAATCCGCTCTTCCAGACCATCGGTTCATCCGCCATGAGCACAAATGCACGTAAGTCCGCTTTGCGTGCAACGACTTCGTCTCCTTCCATAATATCAATATCGCAAAAATCTATGACTTCCTGTGCGATGAACCTTCTTGGCTCTGCTTTCAGCAATGCGACAAATCTTTCCTTTTCTTCCTTCGTCATGCTGCTGCCAAAAACAACGCCATAACCGCCGGCTTCCGCCACATCTTTAAGCACCAGCTCATCAAAATGTTCCAGCACATATTTCATATCCTCCTCATAAAAAGGCAGATAGGTAGGCGCATTGCTTAGGACGGGCTCCTCCCCCAGATAATACCGGATCATCTTGGGAACAAAATAATAAATTCCTTTGTCATCCGCAATTCCGTTTCCCGGCGCATTCAGCAATGCCACATTTCCCTTGCGATACACATCATAAATATGCGGGATGCCTATGACTGACTCCGGATTAAAGTTCATAGGATCCAGATATTCATCCGATATGCGGCGGTATACGGCTCCCACCCGTTCCAATTCTCCGGCATAATTTATGTAATATAACTTATCATCTACTACTTTTAAGTCTGCCCCGCTGACCAAGTGCGCGCCTGTCTTTTCTGCCAGATAGGAGTGTTCAAAGTATGCCGCATTGCACCTTCCCGGCGTAAGGATAACAGTATGCCCTCCCGCATTTACGTAATCAATGGTTTTCCTCAAAAGTTCTGCGTAATTGCGGTTATCCTCCAGATGAAACTTCTGGAATGTTTCGGGGCTGCTGCGCCTGCATAAATCTCTGGCAATCATAGGATAAGATGCCCCGGATGGTACACGCAGATTATCCTCCAGGATATACCAATTCCCATTTTTTCCCTGCACCAGATCGATCCCGGATATATGCGGGTAAATTCCTTTTATTGGCTGTACGCCGTCGCATTCCGCTAAATATCCGCTGGATGCAAATATAAAATCTTCCGGAATGACATGATCCTTCACTATTTTCTTTTCACTGTATATATCGTTCAAAAAATAGTTCAGCGCCAATACCCTCTGCTTCAATCCTTTTTCCAGATAATCAAATTCCTGCTTTTTAATGATTCGCGGAATGGCATCAAACGGAAACATCTGCTCTTTGAACTGATTATTTTTGTAAATACCAAACTTTACTCCATATCTTGCCAACAGCTCATTCACCGTATCCGTATGTTTCAATAAATCCATATCGTACATAAAAGTCTCCCTCCATTGCTTATTTTTCTTCTGCCGCCCTGACAAATTGTTTCAAAATCTTCTTACTATTCTCATCCGTTTTGTAAGAAAATTCAGGGTGCCATTGTATACCCCACACGAAGCTTTTTTCCGGCATATACACAGCTTCTGCTAAACCATCCTCAGCATATGCCATTACCTTAAGCCTGTCAGATAGAATATGAATTGCCTGATGGTGGTAACTGTTTACCGCTATCTCCGGCTTTTGAATAAGTTGGTATAGCGGCAATTCCCTGACTAATCTCACCTGATGGACAGGCATGTCATAAGGCGGCTTCTGATGATGCTCAAGCGAAGAATCTTTCTGTGTCGGCAGATCCTGATACAAAGTTCCTCCCAAAACAACATTCATAAATTGAATTCCCCTGCATATGCCAAGCAGTGCTTTATCTTGATCAAGCGCCATGGAAAAAAGCTTCTTTTCCATGACATCTCTTTCTTTGCAGCACACACCGCACTCTTTTACTGCACATTCCCCATACAATTCCGGCGACACATCGTGTCCTCCTGTCAGCAGGAATCCATCACAGATTTCACACAACTGTTCCAGCTCTGTATCGTCTTCTGTGAGCGGGAGCATCACAGGGATTCCTCCAGCCTCTTCAATACCTTCCATATAGCCCGGAAGCATCCACAAGCTATCCTTTTTTTCATCGTATAATGGAATCAATCCAATAAGCGGTTTACTCATTATTTTGCCCTCTTTTCCTGCCAGTTTACTTTTGCGCAAGACTGCAGATAATCTCTACTGCCGTGTCTATTCCTATCTTTTCGGTATTAATTGAAAGATCATAAAAAGATGCCATTCCAAACACCGTATCTGTATAAAAAGCGCAGTATTTTTTTCTTGCATGATCGACAGACTGCAGTTTCTCAGCCAACTGCATTTCAGACATATCCGGAAATTGCTCCTTCATACGTTTTATTCTGTAATAAGACGGCGCATGAATGAACACGTGCAGCGTATAGTCGTATTCCTTTAAAATACTGCTGGCGTTTCTTCCTACAATGACACAGTTTCCCTTCTCTGCTATTTTTTGAATAACCTGTTTCTGGGCTTTAAACAAACGTTCATTCAGAGGTTTATTGTAGAAATCAAATAAACTCTGTGCAAAACCAAAATTAACCGGTACTTTTTCGTCATATAATGCAAGTTCCTGTACATCCAGATTTGACTGCTTAGCCGTCTCTAAGATAAGTTCTTTGTCGTAAAATGCATATCCTAACCGTTCCGCTGTCAGTTGCCCGATGCTTCCCCCTCCTGCGCCAAATTCCCTGCTTATCGTTATAATCTTTTTCATAATAATTCCCTTGTCCTTACAACACCTTATTCAGAAAATCTATTGTCCTGCTTTCCTGCGGATGCTCCAGTACCTGCTGCGGCGTCCCCTGCTCCACGATATACCCTCCATCCATAAATACGATTCTGTCCGCGACTTCCTTGGCAAATCCAATTTCATGAGTTACAATGATCATTGTCATACCTGCCTGTGCCAGTTCCTTCATTACTGCAAGCACTTCACCCACCATTTCAGGGTCAAGGGCTGATGTAGGTTCATCAAACAACATAATATCCGGATTCATTGCTAACGCCCTTGCAATAGCCACCCGCTGTTTCTGTCCCCCTGATAACTGGTTCGGATACGCCTGCGCCTTTCCTTCCAGCCCCACCCTTTTCAGCAATTCCATGCCGGTCTGATACGCCTCATCTTTGGTCGCCTTTTTTAACTGAATAGGCGCCATGGTAATATTTTTGATAACGTTCATGTGCGGAAATAAATTGAAATGCTGGAATACCATCCCGATATTTTCCCGCACTTTATTCATATCTGTCCTTTTATCCGTTATCTCCCTTCCATCAACGAAAATAGTCCCTCCGGTTGCCTCTTCAAGCCGGTTAAGGCATCTTAGAAACGTTGATTTTCCGCTTCCCGAAGGTCCAATCAGAACGACTACTTCCCCTTCCGTAATCTCTATGTCGATTTCCTTCAAAACTTCAAGTTTGCCGAAGCTTTTCTTTAAATTCCGGACCTGAATCCTTCCATTACAATTCTCCACGTTTCAGCCTCCTCTCCAGCTTCTTTGCCACTTTACTAAGGGTAATGATAACAACCATATACATGACTCCCACAATTGCCCACACCTGAAGATTCAGAAAAGTATTTCCTGCAACATTTTTTCCGGTGTTGACCAGCTCGGGGAATCCAATAACCGAAAGTATGGAAGTATCTTTCAAGGTAATGATAAACTGATTGATAATCGAAGGAATCATCGTTTTTATCGCCTGCGGAATAACAACGAGACGCATGCTTTTACCATAGGACAGACCAAGGCTGCGGCTCGCTTCCATCTGTCCCTTGTCCACGCTTTCTATGCCTGCCCTTATGATTTCCGCCATGTATGCGCCGCAGTTCATAGAGAGCGTAATGATTCCTGCCGACAATGCCGACAGCCGCAATCCTGAAAATCCCAGCATCTTGGCTGCCTGAGGAATTCCGAAGTAAACAAAATAAGCCAGTACAATCAGCGGCACACCCCGTATTGCATCTACAAAAACAGTACCAAACAAATTTAATATTCTTTTCTTTCCAACATTAAACAATGCAACGACAAGCCCAATAATCATTGCTGCCAATAGAGACAATGCGCATAGAAGCAATGTGTTACCCATAGACTTTAAAAGCATTAATCCGTATACCCGAATAATCTTAAGCATCAGCCGGTCTCTCCTTTATTCCTCACTAAGCTCCGCTCTGCTTTACAAATTGCCTTATTGCGCCAGACTGCAATCCGCTTTACAGAATGAAACAGGGGAATGCCGTCAGCACACAGCATTCCCCATTGAATCCCCTTGTCTTTCTATTTCAAATATTTATCAAGTATTTCCTGGTATATCCCGTTTTCCTTTATATTAGCCAGACCCGCATTGAACATGTCCAGCAATTCCTGATTGGATCCATCCATAATCGCAAATCCATACGGCGCTGAACCGCTTTCTGCATCCGCTCCTATCAGTTGCTTCAATGCTACTTTGTCCAATGTTATATATGCAAGAGTAATCGGCGTATCATCCACACAGGCAGCACTGTTTCCATTAATGACATCTTGATACATATCTGTGGATGTTTCCATTGTTGTAATCGTAAAGCCATATTGATCCATAAGACTTTCCGCATAAGTCTTACTTGCAGAACCAATCTTCACCACCACATTTTTGCCTTCCAAGTCCTCCAAGGATGTAATATCACTATCTGATGCTGCAAAAAAGGACTGAGTCGCATCATAATATCCATCTGAAAAAATCCATCCCATCTCCTTGCGTTCATCGTTAATCGTCGCTCCTGCCATCAGCGCATCCGCCTGACCTACCTGCACGGCAGCAATCCCTGCATCCCAGCCAATTGACTGCAGATCATATTTAAAGCCCTGATCCTCTGCCACTGCTGCCAGAATATCTACATCAATCCCAACAAAGTCCCCATTTGCATCGGTATACTCAAAGGGACGGAATGCGGTATCTGTTGCGACTACCCAGACCTTTTCATCCTTCGTCGCCTCCGCGTCTTCTTCCTGTACCTGCCCGCTGACCGGCTCCTGCGGGGATGAATCACCGCAGCCCAATAATGAAACTGTCATTGATGCAATTGCCAAAAAAGCCATCATTTTTCTTTTCATAATAATCCTCCTTTTTAAACAACGAATGCATCCGCCCTTACAAAAAAAATAAAGGCAACGGATTCATGACTCCGTTGCCTTATGCTGTTTAATTTATCACTCATATATTCAGTTGTCAAGAAAATCTTTTTGGGAAGAACCAATTGCTCTTTCGCTTTCTTTCACAAAAGCATCGCCATATAAACCGACAGATGAATCACATCCTCCTTTCCCTGCGGATAAGGAAATCAATTTCTATATTATACCAAAAAGGCACTTCTAAATTTATCTACCACCATAACTCTGAATATGCTCTAGATTCTTTTGGCGATAAATGAATCAGACCGACAATCTCTCCTTCCTCATTCCGGTCAGTGACTACCCCCGTGTCGCCATAAGTACCGTCTGCCGACTGGCTCGCCAACCTTCCCCTGAACCCGGTTTCCACTTCATTATCTGCCCAAAAATAAATAGGTTCTCCTTCATAATAAAGCTGGTAATCGCTATCACTTATTTCTGCACTGAGTCCATATATACCAAATTCATCAACCAATCTTTCAATAAACTGTCTCGTACTGTCTGTCAGATACGCACTTTCCTCCACCGTTACTGCTTCCGACGAAGCGCTTACCGCATACTCTATACCTTCACGCTCATTTGCCTGTTCGATTACGTCCTGCGCATTCGTCGTGTACTCCGCAGTTCCATAATCCTGAATAACCGTTACCGCCTGTATCGCATCGGCTGCATATTCCTGTTCCTGCAAAGAGGAAGGCATATCCTCCGCCACATTTACCGTCGTCCCCTCTGCAAAAGCCACATTGATCTTTCCGCTGTCAGTTTCCGATACGTCAAATACCGCTGACCGCATAGCATAAACCTCGGAATTCGTGACAAAAAAAGCAGTTAAAGCCATACTGACCGCAAAAACAGCTGCCAACACACCTGCAGGGGTCGTCTTTTTGAATGTCATAACCGCTACAATCCGCTCTTTCACGGCATTTTTTCCAAATCCCAGCCCTGTGCCGAACCCCAAATTCCTGCACGATGCCATGGTCAGCAGTGCCATCGCATAATCCCGTCTTTCTCCGCCGCTATGGCGAACCACAGTCTCGTCGCACAAAAGCTCCATATCCCTGTTAAAGAGCAGATACATCACCCACACAAGGGGATTGAACCAGTGAATGCACAGCGCCAGATGGGCAATCAGTTTTTTCAAATTATCCCGATGTTTTATATGCACCCATTCATGCCGAAGACAGAAGCTCATCTCCTCATCTTCCTTTAAGGAAAATCCTTTGGGAAAGACAATCGCCGGATGTATCACCCCATAAGTCACAGGTGTTGCTGTCCGGTCGGATATCTGAAATCTGATATCCCGCAGCTGCTTTTTGTCCTTCTCTTCTTTTGCTGCCAGCAAAATCAGCCTTTCCTTCTCCTGTTCCGGCATGGGAAGTCCTTCCCTGAACAGCCTGCTGTCCCGCACATAAAGAAAAACGGAACCCAAAAGCATAGCAGCTGTCCCCAGCAGGTAAATAGTTCTCACGATAGTACCTGCATCCATCCCTTCCGCTTTATCAAAACTTATATTGGCAATTTCAGAGGTCTGCATTTCTCCAAAATGTCCATCGTAAGTTGCAATCGTAACATGATACGCTTTATTGTTTATAACCAGACTTCCTGCATCCGCCCAAAGCGTCGGAACGGCAGGAGGAAGCGGGATTGCCAAGGAAACCAGCAGACGCAAAATAGCAATTTCCCAAAGCAGAACCATCACTTTCTTTGGCAGGCGGTGTATCAACAGGGAGCGAAACAAAACAATCCCTAATATTAAAATTCCCGCCGTCACACTCATCTGTATCAGACTCATTTCATACCCTCCTAAATTGTCTCAATTCAAGTCATCAATCAGCTTTTTGAGCTGATCCACTTCCTGCTTCGACAACTTCTTTCCATCCAAAAAGGCAGCAAAAAACTTTTCCTTGGAGCCGTCGAACATCTTATCGATCAGTTCCTCTGTCTCATAGTCCTGCACTTCCTGTCTGGAAATCAACGGGCTGCACACAAACCCCGGCTCCTGCCTTTTGATAGCGCCTTTATCCACGCATTTTTTGATGACGGTGTAGGTAGTGTTCCTGTTCCACCCGGTCTCTTCCTTTAAAATCTTTACAATCTGCCCCGCCGGCATTTCCCCCTCCCGCCAAAGCACTTCCATTACCTTTCGTTCCGAATCAAATAATTTCATGGTACCTTCATTCCTTTCTCGCACACGACTTCTACCGTCAAATTAACTGTACCTTCATTTCAAATCAAGGCGTTGTTTCCTGCTATAAAAAAATGTGACTACCTAAATAGTCTATATGTTTAGACTATCACAGCAGTCACATCATGTCAAATATAATTTTCAGGCACAACTTATTTTGCAAAAGATGTTGAAATACCGTCAATCTCATGCTAAAATTATTTTCAGAGCATTCGATTTCTATTACAGCACTGGCTGCATCTTACGAACATTCTGTTCAAATATTTCCGAAATCCTGCTTAAAATTCCCAAAATCTAAACTTACAGGAAAACGGATGACAGAATGTAAGATGTACATTTGGTTCTAATCTGCATTTTCCTGAACAAAGGAGGAAAATGCATGAAAAACAATGTAATGACCAAATTGGAAAGATTAAATCTGATTGACCGGTTCCTGTTTTCAGAAACTATGGAAGACCATGACGCTTACGAAGCCGCGGTAAGCATTCTTTTAGAAAAAGAAATTTCACTTTTGGGAAAACCGGAAACAGAAAAGGAATTACGGATATCCCCCGATTTAAGGCAGATTAGACTTGACGTAATCAGCATAGATAGGGAACATCGGCTTTATTATACCGAAATGCAGCAACGCGATACCGGAAATCTTCGCAAAAGGAGCCGCTATTATCAGGCACAGCTTGACGCTTCTCTTTTAGAACCCGGAAGCAAGGACTTCAATCTTTTAAATGATAGCTGTTTTATATTGATTGCTCCTTTTGATTTGTTTGACAAGGAGCTTTATCGTTATACTTTTGAAGGCACCTGCCGCGAATGCCCTGACCTTAAGCTGGAAGACGGTGCTGTCCGAGTCTTCATCAACACCACTGGGAAAAACAAACAGGATTTTTCTCAGGAATTTCTTGATTTTATGAAATACATTAACGCAACTACAGACCAAAATGCAGATGCAACAATAAGTGATAAGATTAAACTCATACATAATCAGGTAAAGAAAGTGAAATTATCAGAAAAAATGGGGGTAAAATACATGCAGCTATGGGAAGAAAAAGCATACATTAAGGAAGAAGGTCTCGCTGAAGGTCTTGCTGAAGGGCGTTCTAAAGGTCTTGCTGAAGGCATCAACGCATTTATCCTTGATTATCTGGAAGACGGCAAAAGCAAGAAAGTCATTATAGACAAGCTTATCCGGCGTTTTTCCTTATCTGAAGAGGAAGCGCAGCAATACTATGAAAAAAGTACCCTATAATCACATTGCTGTAAGAAGGTACGCTATAGAAAACAATGCTATGCAAAAACCCATCAAACGTTCTGCTCTAAGGAGCAAATCAGGTCTTATATACTATAGTTTTCTCCGCCGCCTGCTCTGGCTTACAATGAACAGGCAGTTCGCTAAAACCAGACTGTCTTCCAGTCTGCCCTTCGTTTACTTTACACACAAGACTCCCCTTTTCCGGAAATTGAAAGATGTCGATATGTGGATGCAGCACAACAAAGTTACGAACTTAAAACTTGCCTCCGCCAGAGTAAACGGAATCGTTCTCCGTCCCGGCGAGGTATTCAGCTATTGGAAGCTGATTGGCAAGCCCTCCAGGCGCAAAGGTTATTTAGACGGGATGGTCTTAAAATCCGGCACCTTCCATGCGGGGTGCGGCGGCGGTCTCTGCCAGCTTTCCAATTTGATTTTCTGGATGACCATCCACACGCCTCTCACCGTAACAGAACGCCACCGCCACAGCTATGATGTGTTTCCTGATTCCAACCGGACCCAGCCTTTCGGCAGCGGCGCCACCTGCTTTTATCCCCACGGAGACCTGATGATCCGAAATAATACGTCTGATACCTACCAGTTGTCCATCTGGATGGATGATACTTACCTGCATGGACAATGGCTCGCCTCCTCCAGTCCCGAATACCACTACGAGATTGTAGAGCGGAATCATGAAATGAGAAGCGAATTTTGGGGCGGGTATAGCAGACATAACGAATTATACCAGCAAAAATATGATTTGGCAGGCAATCTGCTAGAGGAACAGTTGATTGTGCAAAATTCCGCAATTATGATGTACGAGCCGTTTATCAGTGAGAAAACTGCAAAATAGGCTCCGTTTTACATAAAAATCAAACCAGCCGGAAACATTACTCCGACTGGTTTGGCTTTTGCTATCCAAGTACCTTTTGCTATCCAAGTACCTTTTCCAATTCCTCAATCACAATCTTAAGCGCTTTGATGCGGGCATATTTCTTATCCACCGACTCCAAGATATACCATGGTGCGTAAGTCGTGCTGGTCTTTTGAATCATCTCGTCCACTGCCACCTCATATTCGTCCCACTTTTCTCTGTTGCGCCAGTCTTCCTCCGTAATCTTCCACTGCTTCCCGGGCGTGTTCTGTCTGTCGTTAAAACGGGCAAGCTGGGTATCTTTATCTATCTGCACCCAGAATTTGATGATCACTGCTCCCCAGTCATGAAGCTCCTTTTCAAACTCATTAATCTCATTGTACGCCCTCTTCCAGTCATTTTCGCTGCAGAATCCTTCCAGCCGCTCCACCATCACACGTCCATACCAGGTTCTGTCAAAGATTGCCACATGCCCCGTCTTGGGAAGTCTGGTCCAGAAACGCCACAAATAATGCCTTGCCTTTTCATGAGGTTCCGGGCTTGCAATGGGATGTACCTCATAGCCCCTCGGGTCCAGCGCGCCCGTGATGCGCTTAATGTTGCCGCCCTTTCCTGCCGCATCCCATCCCTCATAAGCAATGATGACGGGAACGCGTTTCCTGTACAGGCGATTATGGAGCTCTCCTAAATGCTTTTGCAGTCTGTCGAGTTCCTCTTTATATTCTTCCTCTTCCATGAACTTGTCATCCAAAGGTATCTCCGAGAGTTTGGGCATTTTCTGGAGGGGGAATACATTTTGCAATAAGGGCACTGCCATATTCCGATTCTGCATGGCAATCTCGATTCCCTGGGTCAGCGTCTCTAAAATCTGCAGCTCTGCCCATTTCTTAGATTTAGAATCAATAATATACCACGGCGCGGAAGGCGCATTGGTATCTTCCATGTACTGCCCGAACACTTCCTCACATTTTTTGTAATGCTTGTTCTGCCATCTATCATTTTCGCTGACGCGCCAGCTGGTATCGATATCCTTCTTAAGCGCAGCGATCCGTTTCTTCTGTTCCTTCTCACTGATGTGGAAGAAAAACTTCATCACCAGATAACCATTGTCCGTGAGCTGCCTCTCAAACCTCCTGATACTGCCAATCCGCTGCTCGTAAGTTTTTTTATCCATCTCCCCGTGGAGACACTTTCTGGTCACTTCATCCATCCAGCCTGAATCCAAAAGCATGAATTTCCCCGCTTCCGGCAGCTTGGTAAAATATCTGCACAAAAATGGTTTTCTGCTCTCCTCCTCTGTGGGCTGATCCATTGTCGCCACCTTAAAAAACCTAGGATCAATGTTCTGAATCATCTGACCTATGGCGCTGCCTTTTCCCGCGGTTCCCCACCCTTCAACTAAAACCAGCACCGGAAGCTTATGCTCCTTGATCTGCATCTGCTGACTGAAAAGCTTTTCCCGTGCACTTTTCAGCCGCTCCTTCAATGCTTCCTCCTCCGGCTTTTCCGTAAAAACGATGTTCTTCAGCATAATACCACCTTCCCTTCTCCAATTGAATATATTCTGCATAAATATATAAATCACTATCTTTTTCGGAAATCGGCTATTTATTTAGTAACATGTTCTTTCAATAAATTATTCTTATGTTGCGGGCACCCTCAGCACAGTTTAGCATTATCCATATTAATTTTTGCTGATGTAACTCTCTGTTAAAATAGTCATGCGTAATCTCATTTCTCAATAGTAGTTCCTTCAGAAATAATTTTTCTTTTTCTGTCTAAAATTAAATGTATCATAACTATTTATGCAGTATCTTAGAGAATTTCCGCCTTTATAGCTTTTCTCATCCTTTCTTAAAAAAATGACTATGTCTTTAAATGACTGCGCAAAATCATTCAATTTAACTGTGACAATATCCATGCAATCTAATTGAGCATCTGCATCTTTTGCTCCTGCGTATTTTTCACTTTATATTACAATTCTATCCGCACTGCTTTTCAAGTATTGCAGAATTTCTTCTACTTTCATCACGCTGACAGGCATTCTTTCTATTTTCTCATTTAAATTGAATGAGTTTAAATCATCCTCGGAAAATTTCATCCAGCTGCTTTCTCCTTTATTTCTTTCATCAGCTCCCGACATCTCTGATTAAAATCGTGCAATTCACTGGGATAGTAATCTGTGAACTGCACCTTAGAATTTAACGGAGCACAATAGACCGGCGCTTCTACAGATATATCTATATAAAAAATATCACTCCGTATTCCACTTGCATAAAAATATTCTTCCAAATACAAACACGTTATAATCCTCTTCTCCAAACTGCATTTCCACTTCTTTTTGCAAATCCAAAAGTCTGTATAAACGTTTTATCGCCTTTTGCTCTAAAGTATTATCTCTTCCCATAGTCCCAATTCACCCCTTTTAAAACAATAATCTCTTCTTATATTCATTTTATTACAATCACTCCGCTTTTCCAATAAGAAAATAAGCCTCTTTTAGATCTAATTTACTCTCCGGTCAAGAGTGATTATGTGTTTCTCATATAGAGTGTTTTTCCCTCTTTGATGGTCTCTTCCACCACAATATCCATAAGTTCCCTGGGGTCTGCCTTCAATGGATTTTTATCAAGAATGACCAGGTCTGCCAGCTTTCCTGCTTCTATCGTTCCCTTTTTATCCTCCTCATGATAGGCATATGCCGCATAAGTCGTAATGCCTTTTAATGCATCAAAAACAGATATACTCTGCTCCTTGCCAATTTCGGCTCCTTTGCGGGTAATCCGGTTCACCGCACACCATACCGTCTGCATCATGTCCGGCTTCAACACAGGACTGTCCTGATGAAAATTATATTTCAATCCGCGTTCCAACGCTGATTTCACGGGACTGATACGGTTTCCCCGATCCAGTCCCAGATTTTTTAAATGCACATCCCCCCAGTAATAGGTATGTGCCACAAAGATGGACGGCAGCATTCCTATTTTTTTCATCTCATCCAGCTGATCATCCCGCACAGTCTGGCAATGGATCATCACAGGTCTTGTATCTGCGTATGCTTTTCCGGCAGATGCAAGCGCTTTTTCAAAGCACCGGATATATTGCTCAGATGCCTCATCCCCATTACAATGCGCCAGGATTTGGTACCCGCCGTCAAGAGATTTCTTTATTACTTTTTCTACGGTCTCATCCGAATGGGTGGGATATCCGCAGTAACTCTCTTCTCCCTCATAAGGTCTCGACAGCCATGCCGTCCTTCCCTGAGGAGAACCGTCCAAAATAATTTTTGCGCCGCCAATCTTATAATGATTCTCATACCCATCCACCGCCTTGACATGTGCCGACAGAAGATCCGAAATCCCGTCTTCATCACTTATGGCATAAGCAACCACGTCCAGCTTAAAGACGCCTTGCTCTGCATACTTAAGAAATTGTTCCACCCCTTCCCGATTCGTGCCTCCGTCCTGCACCGTTGTGATTCCGTATTTGAGGTAAATATCCTGCACTTCGGATAACTGCTTTATAGGATCCGCCTTGATTCTCGAAAATGCTTTCATCAGGACAGGCGCCAACGCGGGAACCTCCTCCAGATAGCCATCCAGTTCCCCCGCCTCGTCTCTTCCATAATGCCCACCTTTCGGGTCTTCTGCCGCATTTGTAAGTCCCGCAAGTTTTAAAAGCGGGGTGTTTGCCACTGCCATATGACCGGACGTGTGAAAAAGGCAGACAGGAATCATTTCTGACACCTCATCCAGTACCAGGCGCGTAGGATGAGTCTCTTCCTTTAGGAAGTTATGGTCATATCCGGTTCCCACAATGGCTCCGTCTTCTCCAATCTGTTTTTCTTCCTTATATTGATTTAAGGTCTCTACAATCTCATCAAAGGTGGTACACCCGGACAAATCTGCAAACCCCGAGAACTGCGCATACATTGAGATATGGCTATGGGAATCAATAAAGGATGGCATCAGCGTCTTCCCTTTCAAATCTGCCTTTTCCACTTCCTCTCCCGCAAGTGCCTGGGCCTTATCAAGACTGCCTACATATTCAATCTTATCATCCCTGACCAGCACCGCCTCCGGTGCCTCCGTTTCCGCTGTCATGGTTATGATATCGCCGCCATAAAATAATTTTTGCATAGCCCTTTTACCCTTCCTGCTTTTTCCATTATTATAACACATGACTATACAAAAATTGCATTTGCTGCCGCCGGCTTTATAACTTTCTTGAAAAAAATTAATTTATCCTGTTTACAATTGATAGGATATAGACTCTTTATAATGGGGATATATTGTTATGCGTGCACATCCTTATGTTTCAAATAGAAGATTCCAATCCCCGCAAACAGCACGAGGAACACACATAACGCCGCTGCAAACCCGGTGGGACTTGAAAGTACGTCTGTGCTCTTGTTCGCATTCATGCCCACCATCATCAGCGAATACGGCCAGAACATCCCCCAGCCCTTACTGCTTAAGAGAAACCCAGCCACGCTTCCAATCAGTGCCAGCGCAATCGGCACAGCAAAGCTTCGGATCACCATGGAAAGTACCAGCTGCAAAGCTGCCGTTATCATGCCCCCTAAACTGCCACGCAGCAGCCAGAGCAGGATTTCCAAAGGCGGGAGTCCCGGCAGACCCACAAGTTTTCCGGACAGGATAAAAAGCAAGCCGACCCAAAGCTGCAAGAGCACCGTACAGCGCAGCGCCATCAGCAGTTTTGCCAGAAAGATATCCTTTTCCGGCGCAGGCATGGTCATCAAGCTGTTCCAATTGTAATTGAGATGCTCTACCCGCCAGATATAGGAACAGTAAATGGCAATCAAAGGACCATAGAAAAAGTTAGCATAAAATAAAGAATGCTGCGTCCACAAAGAATACCATTCCGCCTTTAATAAGCCCTGATTATTCAAATAATTTGCCCCGCCCAGTACCGTTGGAAGCAGCGGAATCGCCGCAAATACCAGCCACAGGTGGGAGTGTTTTAGTTTCATTTGTTCTGTTTTGATACATGCTGTCAGCATAAAAGCATCTTTCATAAAGAACTCCTTTCGTCAAAATCTTTTTTTTCAAATTCTCAGCCGCAGCCCGGCGTGCGGCGTATGAACAATTGCCTGCCCCAGGCATACCCGATGAGCAGCGAAGCCAAAAGCGTCACCAGCGCCGTCTGGTCCACGGGCACTTCATAGTAACTCACAATACGGCTTCCTTCATCCCAATTCTGTCCGATATATGCCAGCAGATTATAGTACGCCCACACAATCGGTCTCCAAAGCGGCGAGTACATGAACCAGCTGAACAGCCCCAGAAAAGAACCTGCCAGCCCTACAGCCAGCGGCAAAATCTGGTTGGCGCTGAACAAAGATAAAAGCATCTGAAACAGCAGCACCCCAAGGCTCACAAGTCCGCACTGCAGCAGGAAACAAATCAGATGCCGCAGCGTCATCTCTCCCACAAAGCCATGAACCCGGGCAAACACAAGCATCATTACAAGCTCCGCCGCCACATAGCCTTCCACATATACGGCGCCCGTCAAAAATTTCATATCGAACAATCGCCCCTTACGTTCCATGGTGCAAAGGAGCTTTAACGTATTTCCCTTTAGCTCCACATCACACAGGCGGCTTGCAAGCATGGCGATCATGGTGGGCATCAAGATGGTATTCACCATGCTTATGCATAGTAGCAGCCACATCCAACTATCCTCCGCCGACTCCATATGGGTGCTGCGTACCGCCCAGGACAGCCAGAGGAAGGTAAACAAAAGAAACGCTGCCGGTACCAGCACGATTTTTTTGCGCCGCACCTTCATCCATTCCGTTTTCCATTCGCGAAACATCACAGGCTCCCCCTCCTTCCTGTCAGACTTAAGAAGATTTCCTCTAAACTCTTCTGCTTTTCTTCCACCCGGTATATACCGGCTCCGCTTTCTGCAAGGCGGTCAATCAGGCATGCCGTCTCACCATCTTCAAGCTTTGGCAGCTCCAGCGCGCCCTCGTTAAGGCTGCAGGAAATACCCTCTCTTTTTAAAACCTTGAGCGCTGCCCCCTGATTCAACGCGCACAGCCTTAAGCGCCCCCTGCTGTGTTCATGAAGGACTTCCAATTTATCCTGAAAAATTAATTGTCCATGGTTGATGATTCCCACATAATCTGCCATCTGATCCATTTCTCCCAAAAGATGGCTGGAAACCAACACCGTCATCCCCATACGCTCCGGCAGTTCCCGGATCAGTTCCCTGATTTCCTGAATACCTGCCGGATCAAGACCGTTGGTGGGCTCATCCAGTATCAATAGGGAGGGATTGCCAAGAAGGGCTTCGGCAAGGCCAAGACGCTGCTTCATTCCCAAAGAATACTCACGCACCTTCTTGTCCTGCTGCTCCTCCATCCGAACCAGCTTCAGAACCTTGTCTATCTCCTGTCCCGGCACCTTTTTTAAAGTCTGCACAATCTCCAGATTCTCCCGTCCGGTAAGATGTCCGTAATAGGAGGGCGACTCTATGAGGGAGCCAGTCTCTTTTAAGATAGCAATGCGGTTTTTCCGATTGACCTGCATCCCGCCTATGGTCACCTGCCCGGCACTAATCTGGATCAGGCTAAGAAGCATCTTAAGTGTGGTGCTCTTTCCCGCTCCGTTGGGACCCATAAAGCCGTAGACGCAAGCTTTCGGTACTTTCAGATCCACATCCTTTACCACCTCCTTACCCTTATACTGCTTCGTCAGCCCTTTCGTCTCTACCATGTATTCCATACACATTCTCCTTTCTTTTTCCCCAAATGCATTTTCAATAAAAAATAGGCTTCGCCTATTCAACTC
>BLLW01000025.1 GCA_011959285.1 Lachnospiraceae bacterium
AGGGAATTAGAAAAGATCCCGGAAGATAAAATAAGTTTCATTTTACAGATTATGCAAGGTATAAATGGATTGTATCATGACATTCAATCAGAAAGGCAAGAAACGTTTTCAAAATTAGAGCAGTTGCGCAGGAAAGGCACTGAAATCAAATGAAAAATCTACTGAATTACCAAACATCCGAATACGACTGCGGACCGGTTTCCATCTTAAACGGAATCCGCTATCTCTTTGACAGGGAAGACATTTACCCCGACATGATTAAATTTATCATGCTCTACTGCATGGATACCTATAATGAGGAGGGGGAACTCTGCAAACGCGGAACCTCGCCTGCTGCCATGAGTTATGTGA
The DNA here is from genome assembly GCA_011959285.1 of Lachnospiraceae bacterium. Taxonomy (GTDB): domain Bacteria; phylum Bacillota; class Clostridia; order Lachnospirales; family Lachnospiraceae; genus Suilimivivens. The sequence goes on from BLLW01000025.1 coordinate 352, forward strand.
CCAATTGGCTGAATCACTTCGGCGTTATCAAACATTTTCCGCTATACTGTGAACATTTTTCAGGCGAATGCGTGACGCTGACCCCCGGAAGTCCCATTATGGACGCCCTAAAGAAAGGCGGCGTCGTGGTCTTATTTCTTTACCTTGAAATTGGGCATTATGTACTTTTGACCGGAATCGAGGACGACCGTGTTCTTCTTTTCGATCCCTTTTATGAGGAAGAAGACGACCCCGAACTGGACGAAGAATACTTCACCGAGGAAATCACCTTTATCAACGACCAGCCTAAAAAGGCAAACCGTTCCGTCGCGCTGGAACGGTTAAACCGCACCTCTAAGGATTATTATGAGATGGGAGAACTGCCCTGCCGGGACGCTCTGGTGATGTATAACACCAGCCTTACAAAGCTTTGAAAATCCCTATTGATCCATTATCCTAAACGCATGCCAAACATTCAGCCTGTATCTCGTGTGCAAGCTGAATGTTTGTTTTTATGCAAATTTTGAAACGCTCATTGTTCCATCTGTCTTCCGAGAAACCCTGACGCCGACTGTACCAGCTTCTGTTCCACTTCTCCCATTTTGCCTTTTTCCCCGTTGTCGATCAGAACCACACCTCCTATGATATCTCCCTCGCAGATAATGGGGCTGATTGCCTCCTGCTCAAAGTCGTCTGTCACATCCTGGGTAATGGGAATAAAATTTGTATCATCCTTTGATGCGATGATCATTTCCCTCTTATTTAATTTTTCCTCCAGCTCCTTGCTGATCGATTTACCCAAAATACTCTTAAAACCGCCCGATACCGCAATAAACTGATCCCTGTCCGCAATAAGCGCAGTCCGCCCCGATACCTGTGCAAGACTTTCCGCATACTGCTTTGCAAATGTATTCATCTCACCAATGGGAGAATATTTTTTTAATATAATCTCTCCCTCTCTGTCGGTAAATATTTCCAGCGGATCACTTTCCCTGATGCGGAGGGTCCGTCTAATTTCCTTGGGTATTACAATACGGCCTAGATCGTCTATCCGTCTGACAATGCCTGTCGCCTTCATAAAAATAAACCTCCATTTACGCTAATAGTAAAAAATTGCTCTTGTACTATTATTTGTAAAAGAAGGTTTATTATACATTAAAATTAATATCAAACTCTGGTATAAAACTCTCCTTAGCTGTATCCCCTTCCTGAATAAAAGCATTGCGGATTCCCAATTCTATGGCAAAATCCACCACCGACTCATATTCCCTTTTGGTGACCTTTCTGCACAATTGCTGAAATTCAGAATGTTCCTTAAGCCTCTCAAAAGGCGTGTACTGATTCATCAGGCTGATATACACCTTCTCTCCATAAGTTTCATATACGTACCCAAGAACTTCCTTCGCATTTTTCTTATGACCTGGAAGCAAAAGGTGCCTTACCATCGTCCCCCTGCGCATCATCCCATTTTCATCAAAAACCGGCTCGCCCGTTACCTTGATCATCTCCTGCAGCGCCGCTTTTGCAACGACAGGATAATCCGGCGCTTTTGAATATTTTTCCGCTAAATGCGCATCCATATACTTAAAATCAGTCAAAAAAATATCCACGATTCCGCCCAGTTTTTTTATCACATCCTGTTTTTCATAACCACTTCCATTATATACAATCGGAAGGGACAACCCCTTTTTCTTAGCCACCCTCACCGCTTCGACAATCTGGAGCATATAATGGTCCGGTGTGACAAGATTGATATTGGCTGCCCCTTTCTCCTGCAACGCCAAAAAAGTCTCTGAAAGTTCTTCGACGGAAAGCTGTTTTCCTCGCTGTCCTCGTGCAATTTCGTAATTTTGGCAATAGACGCACCTTAAATTACATCCCGAAAAGAACACCGTCCCAGATCCCTGACTGCCCGATATACACGGCTCCTCCCACATATGAAGGCCTGCTCTTGCAACAAAAATCCTGTTATCCGAAAGACAGTAACCCTTCTGCCCTTTTTCCCTCTCCGCCATGCATTCCCTAGGACACAGATTACAGGGACTGTCACTTAATCCATTTCCCTTCATTTATTCCGTTTCCTCATATCGCTCTTCCCATTCATCCCGTGGAATCGCCGTAATATTTCCCACATCATAATAAACTTCATAAAACAGATTGATCCAATAGTCCTTGTCATCCTCAAGTTCCGACTCATGGACATTACTATAGGGATTTTGAAACTCTTCCCTCAATTTAGGAACCACCACGATACCATCCCCATTGGGATCCGCCCTGTCCGCCCGTATCATGCCAATCCGCTCCTGCTCCTCCCTGTAAATTCTTGCCAGATTGACCAGATTATCCAAATAGGTAAAGAACAGCCATACACACAAAATACTGACAAGGCTATATTTTGCTGCCCTCACTGCCAGCTCCATCTGCGCCATATCTGCAATTCCCTGAATGCAAGCAATGAACAAAAAAATCCCTGCGCCAAAAAATGCCCTGTTCATAGGCGTGGGGGCAATCGCAAGAGCATAGCTTGTCGCCACTGCCACCACCAGAAACAAAACTGTTTCATTTTCTCTTATCTGCTGCCAGCTGCCCAGCCTTTTTTGAAGCGCCAGAAATACCAGCGTAATCACCGTTATAATAATGACCGTCCAAAACAGCTCCCTTATAGTAAGCGTGATCTTATAGACTCTAGAAAGGAAACCTACTATGCCATTGTAAGCGTCCTCAGACATGACCTCGCTTCTATTTCTGACACCGGGCGCAGATATCATTCCCAGAATACCGCAGCACATTCCTATAACGCCGGATATCATAAAGGGATAAATACACCTCTTCCCTGTCTTTTTCTTATTCAGCCAGAAATTAAACCCAAACAAAAGCACCAGCAAGAGACCGCCGCCGGAGGTATTTTCATTACACCATCCCGCAAGCACGCCAAAGAAAAAGGTTCCTAACGCCAAAGCCCATCCATGTTTTATCTTTTCCGGATGCTCCAAAAAATATCGGTAAAAGGTGACGAACCCCAAAATAAACACACTACCCCACAAGTAATTACAAGCGCCGCAGATCCATAGCATGGTCTGTCCAAAACTCACTGCATACTTCCACAAAAAGGTAATAATTAGCAGCAGGACTAAAAGATCATATTTCCTTTTACGGCGGATATTCTTATACATCAGCAAAACCAGCGCAAGGAACATCAGACTGTTCACCACATTAAATACCTGCTTGTCCACCGCCAGCGACAGCCTCACATTAAACTGTCCTATAATCCTCCCGCTGTTCGACAAATATTCCCCATACTGCTGCTTCACTAAATCCCAGATAGATTCTGCCTTTCTCACCTCAATTGCATAGGCATAATCATCTGACATATAGGGCGTCAGCACATTATAGACAAAAATCATCAGAAATGCGATTGCCAGGATAAACCAAAATATATGTTTTCTATGTTTTTCTACGAAAGCCGCCATATTGTTTCCTTTCTTTGCCATCCGATACCCTATTTTAACAAACACCGATTGGGAATGCAACGCTAAGGTCCCGATTCAGCCTGCAAGGGCAGGACAACAGTATGGACGTTCTTGCCTCATGGTGTGTTCGCTTTGTTATTATAAACGGCTATCTTGCTTTCTATGTTATATCTGATTATCTTTATCCATAAAACGATATTATTCATTAAATATTCATCACAAACACATTGACATTATATCAAAGCGATCCGGCTCAGAAAATAATTTTCGTGTTTACCGCAAGGGTGAACTGTCACTGGTTTACTGCCCAAAAGTATGCTATACTTATGGGAAATAGACAAAAATAGTAAAGGTCAGGTCTTTTATGAACGAAAAAGTTTTACAAACATTAGAATATACAAAAATCATTGGTTTATTAACAGAGAAAGCCACCTCCGCGCCCGGGCGGGCATTATGTCAAGAATTAAAGCCACAGACGGATTTATCCGCAATCAGGACAGCGCAGCAGGAGACTGCAGATGCCTTGTCCATGCTTTTTTCCAAGGGGTCAACCTCCTTTGGCGGAAACCGGGACGTTTCCGGGGCGCTGCGGAGCCTAGAAATCGGCAGCACGCTCTCCGCGCCGGAACTGTTAAAAATTGCCGGGCTTCTTAGCAATGTAAGCAGGATAAAATCTTACGGCAAGGGGACCCGGGATGAAGAAAAGGAGACCTCACTGACTGCCTATTTTCAGGCGTTAGAGCCCCTTACTTCGCTTTGTACCGAAATCAATCGCTGTATTCTCTCTGAGGAAGAAATTGCAGATGATGCAAGCCCAGGGCTGAAACATGTAAGACGTTCCATTGCGCTTACCGGCGATAAGATCCACTCTCAGCTTACCAGCATGGTAAACGGCTCTTACCGGAGTTACCTGCAGGATGCGGTGATTACCATGCGGGACAACCGCTACTGTATTCCTGTGAAAGCAGAATATAAGAGTCAGGTTCCCGGCATGGTGCATGACCAGTCTTCCACCGGCTCCACCTTCTTTATTGAGCCTACCGCCATTGTGAACCTGAATAATCAGTTGAAGGAACTTGCAATCAAGGAAAAGGAAGAAATTGAAGCTGTTCTGGCTGATTTAAGCGTACAGACGGGAGAACATGTTTTTGAAATCTCAGAAGACCAGCGAATCATGACGTATCTTGATTTTGTGTTTGCAAAGGCATCCCTTGCCATGGAGGAAAATGCCACCATGCCCCTTTTCAATACGGATCATTACATCCATATCCGCAAAGGGCGGCATCCCCTTCTACCTCCCAAGAAAGTAGTCCCTATCGACATTCACTTGGGGAAGGACTTTGATCTGCTTGTGGTGACAGGTCCTAACACCGGCGGCAAGACGGTTTCTCTGAAAACAGTGGGACTCTTTACCCTGATGGGTCAGGCGGGACTTCACATTCCGGCATTAGACCGGTCAGAGTTATCCATATTTACGGAGGTGTTTGCCGATATCGGAGATGAACAAAGCATCGAGCAAAGTCTCAGTACTTTTTCCTCTCATATGACCAGCATTGTTTCCATCTTGAAAAATGCAGATGAAAATTCTCTGTGTCTGTTTGATGAATTGGGTGCGGGCACCGACCCTACGGAAGGAGCTGCCCTTGCCATTGCCATTTTGGATCATCTCCACACCAGAGGCATCCGCACCATGGCGACCACCCATTACAGCGAACTTAAAGTGTTTGCGTTGTCCACAGATTTTGTAGAAAATGCCTGCTGCGAATTTAATGTGGAGACCTTAGCTCCCACCTACCGACTCTTAATCGGTATCCCCGGAAAGAGCAATGCCTTTGCCATTTCCTCCAAGCTGGGACTTCCCGACTTTATCATAGAAGAAGCAAAATCTCAGATTACCTCCGAAGATAAAAGCTTTGAAGACCTGCTCACTGACTTAGAGCAAAGCCGCGTCACTATAGAAAAGGAACGTCTGGAGATTGCTTCCTACAAAGAAGAAGTAAAATCCCTAAAAGAAAAACTACAGTCAAAGAATGAAAAGATAGACAACGCTAAGGAGCGCATCCTGCGGGAAGCAAACGAGCAGGCAAGAGAAATCCTGCAGGAAGCAAAGAACGTAGCCGACGAGACCATCCGCATCTACCAGAAGGCAGGTCCCGGCGCTTCCTTAAAAGATTTGGAAAAAACCAGAGAACGCCTGCGCGGCGAAATTGGCCGGAAAAATGACAAGCTGGCATTAAAAGCAAAAGAACCCCAGAAGGATAAGCAGTTAAAGCCCGAACATCTCAAGATTGGCGACAGTGTCAAAATCCTTTCCATGGGACTTAAAGGAACCGTAAGCACCCTCCCCGACCACAAGGGCAACCTATTCGTGCAGTGCGGCATCATGCGTTCTCAGGCAAATATAAAAGACCTTGCATTGCTTGCAGATGAAACGCCTTCCGGACTTTCTTCCCTGCAAAAGAGCCATACAAGCAGGGTAAAAATGTCCAAATCCTTAAGCATTTCTTCCGAGATCAATTTGCTTGGAAAGACTGTGGATGAAGCCCTTTCAGAACTGGATAAGTATCTGGACGATGCATACCTTGCCCACCTGTCCACCGTGAGGGTCGTCCACGGCAAAGGAACTGGCGCCTTAAGGAGCGCTGTCCAAAGCCATTTAAAAAGAGTCAAATACGTCAAGTCCTACCGCCTCGGGGAGTACGGAGAAGGTAACGCAGGTGTCACAATTGTAACATTCAAGGATTAACACGTTTCTAAGAAAGTGAGGTTCCTATGGTAAACAGACAAAAAATCCTAATCGTAGATGACGACAGCAATATTGCAGAATTAATCTCTCTCTATCTGACCAAAGAATGCTTTGAAACCATGATTGCCGGTGATGGAGAAACCGCGCTGCTGCTGGCGGATTCTTTTGCTCCCAATTTGATTTTACTGGACCTGATGCTTCCCGGCATCGATGGCTACCAAGTATGCCGCGAAATCCGCGCCAAATCTACCACCCCCATCATCATGCTTTCCGCCAAAGGAGAAATCTTTGATAAAGTGTTGGGACTGGAACTAGGCGCCGACGACTACATGGAAAAACCTTTTGATTCCAAAGAATTGGTTGCCCGGGTAAAGGCAGTGCTGCGCAGATATAAGCCCTCCTTTTCCTCCCCGGAATCTTCTAACGACAAGTGTGTGGAATACCCGGATCTTATCATTAACCAAACCAATTATTCTGTCCTGTATATGGGAAAAACGGTGGAAATGCCCCCCAAGGAGCTGGAGCTTTTGTACTTTCTTGCTTCCTCTCCCAATCACGTATTTACCAGAGAGCAGCTCCTTGACCAAATCTGGGGATATGAATATATCGGGGACACTCGGACCGTGGATGTACACATCAAGCGCCTCCGCGAAAAAATAAACGATCACGCCGGCTGGCGCATCGCCACCATCTGGGGCATCGGCTACAAATTTGAGGTGCGCCAATGAGGAAGACCCTTTACTTAAAGTTTCTGCTTGCCTACTTTATTTTTGGCTTTTTCGGTTTCATGGTGGTTGCCACCTTTGTGAGCAGCATGACTATGGAACACCTTAAACGAGAAAAGGCAGACGCTCTTTACAGAGAAGCTACCTTGATTGCAAACACCTATGCTTCGGATCTGTACAACAATGAAACTTCCCTGGACACGGTAAAAAAGCAGCTGGATGCTTTGGACACCTACCTTTCAGCGAATCTCTGGATCATCAACCCCTCCGGTCGTATGATCCTGGATTCCCAATCCCCTCTTGACGTGGAAACAGAAACCGTGATTACCGATTTCGACCCTACCGTCACGGAAAACACCTACTATACCATAGGCAATTTTTTTGACAGCTTTTTAGAAGAACAGCTGAGCGTATTTGCTCCCATTACCTCGGATTATAAAGTCCGCGGATATGTGGTGATTCATTATCCTATAAGCAGCATAGAGACCTCCTGCAACAGCCTTCTGAATATCTCTTATCTGATGCTGATCATCCTATTTTTGCTCTCCATGATTATTCTGATCTTCTTCACAGAGATGGTCTATCTTCCTTTGCGCAAAATTACGGAAGCCACTGAGCAGTATGCTGCCGGCAACATGCAATATGAATTTCAGATTGACAGCGAGGATGAGATTGGCTACCTCGGCGCCACCATCTCCTACATGGCAAGCGAGATTGCCCGTTCTGAGGATGACCAGAAGAAATTCGTGGCAAACGTTTCCCACGACTTCCGCTCCCCCTTAACCTCCATCAAGGGCTACTTAGAAGCCATGCTGGACGGCACCATCCCACCGGAGCTGTACGAAAAATACCTGACCATCGTCTTAAACGAGACAGACCGGCTGACCAAATTGACCAACAGTCTGCTCACCTTAAATAATTTGAATACTAGGGGAATCATGCTGGATAAAAGCTTTTTTGACATCAACAAAGTCATCCGCAATACGGCTGCTTCTTTTGAAGGAACCTGCAAGAATAAAACCATCGCCATCGAACTGATTCTCACAGGTGATGAACTGCTGGTAAATGCCGACATTGGCAAAATTCAGCAGGTACTGTACAACCTTCTGGACAATGCCATCAAATTCAGCCATCCCGATTCCATCATCAAAATCGAGACCACTGAAAAGCATAACAAAATATTTGTATCTGTGAAAGACAGCGGCATTGGCATCCCCAAGGATAACTTAAAATTAATCTGGGATCGCTTTTACAAGTCGGATTTATCCCGAGGCAAAGATAAAAAAGGAACCGGGCTGGGACTTTCCATCACCAAGGAAATCATCCATGCCCACGGAGAGCATATCAATGTTATCAGCACAGAAGGGGTTGGAACGGAATTTATATTTTCCCTTCCTGTTGCTGCTGATGAGAATGAAGATTAGAAACATACAAATCAGACAAGGAGTTTATCATGCATATCATTTTACATCAGCCGGAAATACCGGCAAATACGGGAAATATTGGAAGAACCTGTGTAGCCACAGGTACAGATCTGCATTTAATAGAGCCTTTAGGATTTCGTTTAACGGAAAAGGACCTTAAACGCGCCGGAATGGATTATTGGGAACACTTAAAGGTTACCAGATATATGAACTTTGACGAATTTAAGTCTTTACATCCAAAAGCTAAAATCTGGATGGCGACCACCAAAGCAAAACCGTCTTACACAGATGCTGCCTTTGGTCCTGATGATTTTATTATGTTCGGAAAAGAAAGTGCCGGAATTCCTGAAGAAATTCTGGTTGATTATGAGAGGACCTGCATCCGCATCCCCATGCTTCCCCAGATTCGTTCCCTAAATCTGTCCAACTCCGTCGCCATCGTACTCTATGAAGCTTTGCGCCAGCAAAACTTTTCACAGATGCAGCTAGAAGGAGACCTTCACAGGCTGCACTGGAAGAAATAATTGAGATTTTTCCCATAAATCATTCTATCCTCCTGCGTATCTTTAACATAACAATACAGACAGGAGGATTTAAAATGAAAAAAAATATTTGTACATTATCAGCCATTGGAATTTTGATTGTGGGACTTACTGGATGTGGAAACGCTTCTTCCGAAATCGTAGCGTCAGCGGAACAGACCGCCATCCATTCCACAGTGCCTGCACCGGATTCTTCTGATTCTTCACAATCCGGCAAAAGCCAAGCCGCCGATGATGCAAATTCCATCATTGTAAACAGCAGTGAAAAAGTCACTGTAATTCCTGATATTGCTCAAGTCGTATATTCCGTACGCACTAAGGCGCGGGAAGCCGCTGTCTGCCAGCAGCAAAATACGGAGCAAGTCAGTCAGGTTATCGAACTTTTGAAAGGACTGAACGTTGCAGAAACCTCCATTCAAACTTCCGATTATTACATGAACCCTGTTTATGACTATAGCGGAAATACTCCCCGTGTCACAGGTTACGAGGCAATTACCACCCTAACCGTATCAGACCTGCCTATAAAAGGTCTTGACGAGGTTTTAGCCCAGTCTGTCCAGGGCGGCATCAATACCATCTCATCCATCACCTATCAGGCAAGCAAATACGATGAAAGCTATCAGGCTGCACTGACATCAGCTGTGGAAACCGCCCGCCAGAAGGCGGAAGTTCTCGCCAAGGCTGCCGGCTGCAACGTAGGCGGCGTCATAAATATTCAGGAGACCAGCGGCTATTCCGAGGCTCGTTATTCTGATAACGCGCTTACTAATATGTACCGTTCCACTGCCAAAGAAGAACTCTCCGTAACAGCAGACTCTGCTGGTATCATGCCTGGTGAGATTCAGGTGGAGGCAAGTATTGTTGTCGAATATCAGCTTTACTAACCAAACATCAAATGCCGGCTACCTATCTTTCCTAAGCCTGTCAACAAACGCCCCAATCTTATCAAGCGCAATTTTAAGGCTATCAATGGAATAAGCATAAGAGATTCTGAGGAATCCTTCCCCACAGTCCCCAAACGCGGTTCCCGGCACCACTGCCACCTTTTCCTCCTGCAGCAACCTATTGGCAAACTCTTCACTGCTCATCCCAAATTCCTTAATGCTGGGGAACACATAGAATGCTCCATAGGGCTCAAAGCATTCCAGCTTCATTTCCTTAAACGCATGCATCAAAAATCTTCGTCTCTGATTATAAGACTCCCTCATCATGGCAACATCTTCATCCCCATTACGCAGCGCTTCCACCGCTGCGTACTGGCTGGTCGTAGGCGCACACATAATCGCAAACTGATGAATCTTAATCATCTGCTCCATAATCTCCTTAGGCGCACATGCATAGCCAAGGCGCCATCCCGTCATGGCATATGCCTTTGAAAATCCATTGATGAGAACGGTTCTCTCCTGCATTCCCGGCAGGCTTACGATAGAAACATGCTTTTCTTTGTAAGTGAGCTCTGCGTAGATTTCATCCGATATCACAAAAATATCCTTCTCACGGATTATCTCTGCAATCGCTTCTAAATCTCCCTTCTCCATAATCGCACCCGTAGGATTGTTGGGGAAAGGAAGAATCAATATCTTAGTCTTATCTGTAATCGCATCCCGAAGTTCCTGCGCTGTCAAACGAAACTCATTTTCTTCCTTCAGCTCGATAATTACCGGCTTTGCTCCTGCTAAAATCGCGCAGGGCTCATAGGAAACATAACTAGGCTGGGGGATTAGTACCTCTTCCCCTGGATTAATCATGGCACGCAGCGCAATATCAATCGCCTCAGATCCGCCTACAGTGACAATCACCTCATGATCCGCATCATAAGCAACATCTTGGGTCCTTTTCATGTACTTGGTAATTTCAACTTTCAAATCCTTCAAGCCTGCATTGGAGGTATAAAAGGTCCTTCCTTTTTCTAAGGAATAAATCCCTTCGTCTCTGATATGCCACGGGGTATCAAAATCGGGTTCCCCTACGCCTAAGGAAATCGCATCCTCCATCTCACTTACAATGTCAAAAAACTTTCGGATACCGGAGGGCTTTATTGTAACGATTGTATCTGATAACGGATTTCTCATGGTGTCACTTTCTCCCTCGTATCTTCATATTTTTTGGTAAGTATGGTCCCGTGATCCTTATATTTTTTTAGGATAAAATGCGTTGCTGTACTAAGCACGCCGTCCAAGGTGGAAAGCTTATCGGACACAAAACTTGATACTGCTTTCAGTGATTTTCCATCCAGCGTTACCAAAAGGTCATAGCCGCCAGAAATCAAGTATACACTATTCACCTCAGGATACTTATAAATCCTCTCAGCAATATTATCATATCCCTGCCCTCTCTGAGGCGTGATTCTCACCTCAATCAGTGCCGTCACTTTTTCAATAGAAGTCTTCTCCCAGTCTATCATGGTGTGATAACCACAGATTACGCCTTCTTCTTCCATTGCCTTTAACTCATTTGCAATATCGATCTCCTCCGCTCCTAAAATCACAGCGAGCTCTTTGATATTGATCCGACTGTTCTTTTCTATAATAGATAAAATCTGTTCTCTCATGAAATTTTCCTCCTGGATAAATTAGATAAAAAATAATTTTAATATTTCATCCGGACCTGCAGACTCAAGATACCTTGTTTCATCCTGATTCACAATTATTTTGTCATTGCTTCCATTGGTGTTCCCAATAATTGCGGCAGGAATCCCTTCCGCCTCCAGCATCCTGACAAGTCTTCCGCCATCGGACGTCACCATAATAAGCGCGCCTCCAGACAAAAGCTCATATGGATTCAGATGATAAAACTCACATAGTTCTATGGTTTCCTGCTTTACCGGAATCCTTTTTAAGTCAATATAAAGTCCAACGCCTAATCTACGGGATAGCTCCCACAATGCACCAAAAATACCGCCGTTTCTCACATCATGCATTGCATAAACCCCGGACTTAAGGGCTATGGCTGCCTCCGACGCCACAGACAAATATTTCTCTATTTCCTGCGCGTCATGGATCAAGCGGATGGGATAACGTTTTGAAAGTTCTTCTTCCTTTTCTCCCGCTATGATAGACGTCCCTTCCATTCCAATCCACTTGCTGATGACCACATCCATCTCCAACGTCTTTGCGCTGCTTCTTTCCTGTATAAGTACCCTCTGCGCTTTTCCCATGGCAGTTGCTGTGACAACAGGCGCTTTCACTGTGCTGCTTACTTCCGTATGGCCTCCTGTAATTTGAATACCCAGCTTTTTGCAACATTCCCCCGCCTGGTTCATCAATTCCCTTAAGTCCGTTTCCTCCGCATCCGCTGGAAGCGTTATGGACAAGGATACGGCAATTGCCTGTGCACCTGATGCTGCCAAATTATTCGCCGCCGCCATAATCGCCAGATAAGCCGGATTCCTTACCGGCAGACTGACGGTCTCTGTGGCGGATGCAAGCACCCTTCCTTCCTCTGTGCTTCCTGGATCTCCCCACGACAAAAAGGCGCAGTCAACTCCAATGCCAGCACCTTTCATCACTTCTTTTCTGCTATTTTCTATTAATCTCAATACCGAGCGCTTTAATACGCTTTCAGATATTTTTCCACTTCTCATTACTGCCCCTTTTTATTGTGCCGGTTCCTCTGCTGGTGCGCTCTCCGCTGGTGCTGGCGCCGGCGGCGCTCCTTCCGCCGGAGGCTGAGCCGGTACCTCTGCGGCAGGAGGCGCCGCAGCTGCTGCAAGGGCTGCAGCAACATTTTTCACATGGTCAATATTGTTGGTGGAAATAGCCGCCATAATCTCAGCATGTGCATTGGGATCAGCGGTTGCAACACCCACCGTTGCCGTCCTAGGTGCAACCTGATAATTACTTGAATTAACTTGTTCCCGACTCACTTCCACGCCGTTTTCTGTGACTACCTTCCATAGATTTGCCTTATATCCTATATGCGCGGACTGAACAGAAACAGAACCAATGGGAAGCGATTCGCTTGCATAAATCACCTCTTTATCAGGATAGGTTCTGCTGATTACCTCACTCTCATAACGCACTGCATGACCACTGTCCCTAGTTTCCATTCCATATATGGTAAAGGTTATGCGCTTATCATCTGATGTTACCCCTTCGATATAAATAGGCGCATCGGTATTATTTACAAACTTAAAATCTTTTCCTGAAGACTCTGCAATTGCTGCATCTGCAGAAGGATCCACATAAGTCACGATCATAGAATGATTGTGGCGTTCTGTAACCTCCAGTTCTGACAAGAGAACTGCATTGTAAAGTGTGGTGGAAACCTGACAAATTCCTCCTCCAAGGCTGTCTACTACCTGCCCGTTTAAGTAGGAACCTGCCATATAATATCCATTTGCTGTAGAAAAGGGAGCAACTGCTTCATATGTAGAAAATTCATCCCCAGGATACAACGTTATCCCGTTAATCAGTTCACAGCCATTGCGCACATTGGCACTCCTGGAAGATCCTGAAGTACTGAAGCTGGTAGAAAAGGTACCTAGGACATCCTTTACTTTTCCAAGTTCTTCTTCCGTTCCCCTTGCCTCGTCTACTATGACTACCAGTTCCAGGATGTCATCCTCTCTGTTCCAGTCATCATGAAAAAAATTGCGAATCAACTCCACGGAAGCTGTCTCATCCACTACCTGCCCGGTCTGTCCGGGATTAACTATAAATGTTTCATTTTCCCTTACGAGCGTAGCATCTTTTGCTTCCAGATTAAAAACAGAGCATTGCTCTGACAGAATCGTCTTTACCAGCTCCATGTCCACATCAAACTCTAACTGATAGACTTTATTCTCATGCTCCAGGTCCTTGGCTGCCTTATAACGCTGTACCACATTTCCTGTCTGACCGATTCTCACCGCTTCTTCTATAATTTCCGGATTGCTCCAATTTAAGCCTATATCTGCAGGCGTAATCTGAATCTCATTTCCATCTACAGCCACCAGTGTGATCACCTTGTCACTTAAGCTATCCACATAATCTTCTATCATTTTCTGGGCTTCGACAGCAGTCTTGCCTTCCAGAGACATTTCCTCCGCGAAAACTCCACCCAGTATTTTATTTTCTTCCTGTGCCTTTACCGGTAAAATCGATACCAGAAAGATCAGCCCAAAGCAGACAAATCCCTTAATAATTTTTTTCATAACCTATCCTCCATTTGCTTTATAGCAAAAAAGATGCTATAGTTGGAATGATCATAGCAAGTACTATTAAAATAATAATAATGGATGATACAATTTTCTTATTTTTCTTATTATAAAAATGAAACATATTGTTCCTCCGTTTTATCTATCTATGAAAGGATATTATATATGAAATTTCCCATTTTTGCAAGTTTTATTGTCTTTTGTATCTGGTTAGGTTATGAAATAAAGAAGCACCGCCGCATAGAATCTAAAGCTTATGACTCCTTCTGGGAAAAAGAAGCCGCTGCCAACAGCACTCGGCGCAAATCTCTTGATGATCTCCCTTATATAGAGATTCCCTTTGACCGTCTGCCCATGGAACTTTTGAAAGATGATCCGGTAATTGCTGAATATCACGAAACCCTAAGAGAACTCTCAAAATCTCCTATCGTAAATTTCACAGGCATCAGTAATACAGACCTAAAGCTTATGTATGGTGCGCCAAATATCGATCTTCTGTCTCGTTATGACCAAAGTTACACCATACTTGTCCGTACCCTCCAGAATCTCGCAAAAGTTTTGTACGAAAAAGGATATGTCAATGACGCCTGCTGCATACTGGAATTTGCTGTTGAAACCCGTTCCGATATCAGTGCCACCTATAAACTTTTGTCCTCTATTTACCTGGAAAGCAATCAACCTGAAAAAGTACAGGCGTTAATTCCCATCGCCCAGAATTTGAACACGAGTCTGTCCAGTCACATTGTTTCCATACTGGAGAACAGTTTAAAATCATAGTCTGATACCAGTTTATTCCCATGTGCTCAATAATATTACCCTTTTCACATCATGAATTAGTATCGCATTAAAAAAGGAAGGACGGCAACGCCATTCTTCCTCTTTTTATTCTATTTCCAGAATTTCTTTTTCTTTGTATCCTTAGCATCTGTCTTTTCTGCCTGTACATTCTTTGATATATTTAAACTATCTCCAGTCATAGCGTCAAATTGGCGCAGCAATTCCTTCGCCTCATGAGATAATTTATCGGGGGTCTGCACTACCAATGTCACATAGTGATCTCCCCGGACATCCTTATTTCTCAAGGTAGGAACTCCTTTACCTTTTAAACGAACCTTGGTGTCTGTCTGTGTCCCCGGCTTAACCTCATAAAGTACCTTCCCGTCAACCGTATCCACCAGCACATCACCGCCCAAAGCTGCTACAGCAAAGGAAACCGGTACGGTAGAATAAATATTGTAATCCTGTCTCTGAAAGATTGGGTGACGTCCCACAATCACTTCTACCAGCAAATCTCCTCTTGGACCTCCGTTAGATCCCGGCTCGCCCTTGTCGCGGATTCGCACGCTCTGCCCGTTATCAATACCTGCCGGAATAGATACCTGTATCTTCTTACGGTTTGCAATGTACCCTGATCCATGACAATCCGCACATTTTTCTTTAATGACTTTACCTGTACCGTTACATTCCGGGCAAGTCTGCACGTTCCTCACTGTGCCAAAGAATGACTGCTGGGTAAATACCACTTGCCCCTTACCGCCGCACTTCTGACAAGTCTCAGGACTGGTTCCTGGCTTCGCGCCTGAACCGTGACAGGTTTTACATTCATCCTTAAGTGTGAGTTCAATTTCTTTATCAACGCCAAACACTGCTTCTTCAAAGGTAATCCGAACGCTAGTTCTAATATTGGCTCCCTTCATAGGACCATTGCTTCCTCTGCCCTTGCGTCCCCCACCAAAGAAATCACCAAAGATATCGCCAAAAATATCACTGAAATCTGCACTGTTGAAGTCAAAGCCGCCGTATCCGCCGCCGCCCCCTTCAAACGCTGCATGACCAAATTGGTCGTACTGCCGCTTCTTCTCCGGATCACTCAAAATTGCATACGCCTCCGAAGCCTCTTTAAACTTTTTCTCCGCTTCCGCATCCCCGGGATTCATATCTGGATGATACTTCTTGGCAAGAGCCCTATATGCTTTTTTAATGGCGGCATCATCTGCGTTTTTATCGATGCCTAGAACCTCATAATAATCACGTTTCTGTTCTGCCATTTTTTATTCCTCCCATGCTTTCAGCGCACAACATGCCGCCAAGGGCGGCACAAAATTAAATATAGTATACAATAAAATGGTCCGAAGCACAAGGAGAATGTAACTTACTGAACCGTTACATTCTCCTTGAGATAGTCAACTATACGCCTGCATTACAAATCCTTTTATAGAATTTGACCACCTCATTTTATACTTCTCTGTAATCTCCGTCAACCACATCATCTGCCGGACCTGCATCTGCACCCATATCAGGACCTGCCCCTGCACCCATATCGGGACCTGCCCCTGTCTGCTGCATGTTCTCATACATCTTAGTGAACAGCGCCTGCGCACTTGTGGTAAGTTTTTCCTTAGCTGCTTTGAGTGCATCTAAATCAGAATCGGACATTTCCTGATCCTTTGTTCTCTCCAGAATATCCTTTACCGCCTGCATATCTGCTTCCACTGTGGATTTCTCGGAAGCGTCAATCTTATCGCCGACTTCATTCAATGCCTTTTCTGTCTGGAATACGAAGGAATCAGCTTCGTTCCTTGTATCAATCGCTTCTTTTCTCTTCTTATCCTGTGCCTCAAATTCAGCCGCTTCCTTCACTGCCTTATCAATTTCATCATCAGACATGTTGGAACTTGCTGTAATTGTAATATGCTGTTCCTTACCGGTGCCAAGGTCCTTTGCAGAAACGTTAACGATACCGTTGGCATCAATATCAAATGTAACTTCAATCTGAGGTACACCGCGCATTGCCGGAGGGATTCCGTCTAAACGGAACTGTCCTAAAGACTTGTTATCCCTTGCAAACTGTCTTTCACCCTGCAATACGTTGATGTCAACTGCCGTCTGGTTATCTGCTGCCGTTGAGAAAATCTGGCTCTTCTTGGTAGGAATCGTCGTATTTCTCTCGATCAGCCTAGTTGCAATACCGCCCATGGTCTCAATAGAAAGAGAAAGGGGTGTAACATCCAGAAGAAGAATCTCGCCTGCACCGGCATCGCCCGCTAACTTGCCGCCCTGGATAGAAGCGCCTAAAGCAACGCATTCGTCAGGATTCAGCGTCTTGCTGGGTTCATGACCTGTGAGCTGTTTAACTTTATCCTGTACAGCAGGAATACGTGTAGAACCGCCTACCAGCAATACCTGACCTAAATCAGCATTGGTAAGACCTGCATCCTTCATTGCGTTCTGTACAGGGATTGCTGTCTTTTCAACTAAATCATGCGTCAATTCATCAAACTTTGCTCTGGAAAGATTCATATCAAAATGCTTGGGACCTTCTGCTGTAGCTGTGATGAAAGGAAGGTTGATATTGGTGGTTGTTGCAGAGGAAAGTTCCTTCTTTGCCTTTTCAGCCGCTTCCTTCAGTCTCTGCAGCGCCATCTTATCATTGGATAAATCAACGCCTTCTGCTTTCTTAAATTCATCGATCATCCACTGTGTCAGTCTGTTGTCAAAGTCATCGCCACCAAGACGTGTATCTCCGTTGGTTGCCAAAACTTCAATAACGCCGTCTCCGATTTCGATAATGGAAACGTCAAATGTACCGCCGCCTAAGTCATATACCATGATCTTCTGCTCTTTTTCATTGTCAAGACCATAAGCTAAAGCAGCTGCCGTAGGCTCGTTGATGATACGCTTTACATCAAGACCTGCAATTTTACCGGCATCCTTGGTTGCCTGACGCTGTGCGTCATTAAAATAAGCAGGAACCGTAATAACAGCTTCTGTTACCTTTTCCCCTAAATAGCTTTCAGCATCTGCTTTCAACTTCTGAAGAATCATGGCCGAAATCTGCTGAGGGGAATATTTCTTGTCATCAATATTGCGCCCTTTGTCCGTACCCATATCTCTTTTGATAGATGCAATTGTCTTCTCTGCATTGGTTACCGCTTGACGTTTTGCAGGTTCACCAATCAGTCTTTCTCCTGTCTTCGTAAACGCCACTACAGAGGGTGTCGTTCTTGCGCCTTCTGCGTTTGCGATAACGGTAGGCTTTCCGCCTTCCATAACTGCTACACAGCTGTTTGTTGTGCCTAAGTCAATACCAATTATTTTACTCATAATGATCTCCTCCTGATTTTTATTTATGATACTGATAAATGTTTATTGCTGTCTGGTTATTCATATGATGCGCTAGCTTACCACTGCCACCATGCTGTGCCTTACCACGCTGTCCCTGTAAGTATATCCTTTCAACAGTTCCTGAGCAACTACACCGGATCCATATTCCTCACTTTCCACCTGCATGACTGCGTTATGGAACTCAGGGTCAAATTCCTCCCCCACTGCGGGAATCGGCTTTACTTCCATCTTCTCCAGTTCTGAAAGAAGCTGCTTGTAAATCATTTCCATTCCTTCTGCAAAAGGAGAATTTTTATCTTCCTCGGGAACCG
Source organism: Lachnospiraceae bacterium (assembly GCA_011959285.1). Lineage (GTDB taxonomy): Bacteria > Bacillota > Clostridia > Lachnospirales > Lachnospiraceae > Suilimivivens. The sequence continues at coordinate 18,811 of BLLW01000025.1, forward strand.
TTGCAAGACCTCTTTCAAAATTATCTACCACTGGCAGAATTTTTTCTATGACACTTTTTGCACCCGTTTCAAACATTGTTGTTTTTTCTTTTTCGGTGCGCTTCCTAAAATTATCAAATTCAGCCATCTGGCGTTTCACCCTGTCTTCCAGTTCTTCGATTTTTTCCTTGAGAGCATCCTGCTTCTTATCGTTCTTTAATTTTTTCTTTGCTGCCTTCTTGTCAGCCTTGCTCCCTGGCGTCCCATCTTCTGTCTCCTCTTCGCTTCCTGCTCTAGGCTCCGCAGTTTCTTTCAGTTCTTGTTCCTCCTGCGGGTCTTCCATATCCTGTAATACTTCCTCTGTATCCAGATGATCCTCCATGTCTTTTTTCAATTCATCACTCATCCGTTTCATCCCTTTCCGTTTTATGTCTTATTTTTATATAACTCATCCAACTGGTGGGTAATTGTCTTAAGTGTTCCTACAACCTTATCGTAATCCATGCGTTTAGGACCTATGATTCCTATGGTTCCCCGCATTCCTTCTCCCAACTCGTAAGTCGCTGTCACCACGCTGCAGTCTTTCATGGTCTGAATTGGCGTCTCGTTTCCGATGTAAACCTGAATGCCTGTATTCTTCTCATCTGAAAGGGTATCCTGCACCAGTTCCGTTAACATCTGCTTTTCCTCAAAGGTATTAATGATCTCACTGGCTTTCTGCTGGTCTGCAAGCTCCGGATATCTAAAAATATTATTGGCTCCACTGGTATAGATTTCCAAATCTTCCTCTGCCTTAATGGACTCTGCAATTGCATCTATTACATCTGCCACGATATCACTGTGTATACCTGCCTGATGCTTCATAGCGGAAATCATGCCGAGATTGATTTCCTCCAGCGTCAAACCGTTTAGGTGCGTGTTGAGCAGGATATTGAGCTTAAGGAGCGTTTCATCATCCAGTTCTCCGGATATAGAAATGATATTATTCTTAATCACATTCCCCTCCGCCACCACCACTGCCAGAAGCTGATTGACATCCACCCTTGAAAGTTGTATGAACTTAATCTTATTCGTATGAATTGTAGGCGCGGAAATCATGGTAGCGTAATTTGTATTTGTTGCAAGAAGCTTTGCGACCTGCTTGAGAAGATGATCCATCTTATCCTCTCTCTCCAGCATCATTTCCTTTAATTCTTCCAGCTCCCTGTCCTTCTCCTCCATCATGGTATCCACATAAAGGCGGTATCCTTTATCAGAAGGAATCCTTCCGGCTGATGTATGGGGCTGTAGAATATAGCCCATTTCCTCCAAATCCGACATCTCATTCCGAATCGTAGCCGAACTTAAATTTAAATCCGTGTATTTGGAAATCGTCCGGCTGCCTACCGGCTCTCCTGTCTCAAGATAGTTCCGGATAATGGCCTGCAATATTTTAATTTTTCTTTCACTCAACTGCACCTCCATCACTCCTTCCCATCCATTCAATGACAAGTTTTTCATTTTATTAGCACTCGTCTTTAGGGAGTGCTAATACCTTCTTTACCTAAAATAGCACTTACCCTATCTATTGTCAACACATATATCTCAAAATAATTATTAAAAAATTATAAAAGATGGATACCTAAAAAGATATCCATCTCTCATTACTGTGCTTGAACAATGTGATTCCCTCATATGAATATAATATTAAATAAAGAAGCTTCCTGTCACGTCGCCGTTGATTACATAATATGTAGTGTTCTCTTCCGGCTTTACATACAATTCGATGCTCTTAATGTCTTCTTCTTTTCCATTTAAATCATATTTCCATACGTCCTTACAGCTCTTTACCAAGTCTTCAGGTGTATATGACTTGCCGTTGAACTGGAAGTTAACAGTTTCATTAACTTCGGCCTTCTTTGCTGCAGGCTTTCTAACGGCTGCCTTCTTTTCTGTCTCTTTCTTTGCTGCAACTTTTTTAACTGCAGGCTTTCTGCCAAGCTTCTTTGCTTCTGACTTAGCTGCTTCTTTTACTTCAGGTTTCGTTTCAGCTTTAGGAGCGACCTTAGCTTCTGTCTTAACTTCTGCTGCCTTTACTTCTTCTTTAACAGGTGCTGCCTTTGCTTTCTTTACTTCTGCCATGATTAAAAACTCCTTTCACGCTGAGAAAACTGTTCTCTAACATGTATACATTGAATAGGTATACAGGATGCTCTCCCCCGAAAACACCCTGTTTTCTGGGAAACAGTGTACTCCATATTTTGCTTCTTGTCAACTAATTAACAACTTTTTCACAAATTTATCCCATAATCCCAAAATAAATAAGAACGATTGTGCCTAATATAATACGGTACCATCCGAATACTTTAAAGTCATGTTTCTTTATATATCCCATGAGAAAACGAATCACAATTATCGATACAATGAATGCTGTAATCATTCCTGTGGCTAATATCATAATCTCATTCCCCGAAAAAGAAAATCCAAATTTTACAATCTTAAGAAGGCTTGCGCCAAACATCACCGGAATCGCAAGAAAAAAAGTAAATTCTGCTGCCACGGTTCTGGACACCCCTATTAAAAGTGCGCCGAGTATAGTCGCCCCCGAACGTGACGTTCCCGGAAAAACAGCCGCGATCAGCTGGAAGACTCCTATCATAAATGCTGTCTGGAAGGTGATTTCTGATAAAGAGTTAATTTTTACGCTTCTGCCCTTATTCCGATTTTCGATCAGGATAAAACCAATTCCAAAGACAATCAATGCAGCCGCCACGCAGACGCCATTATAAAAAAGCTTTTCAAAATATTCATCAAAAAAAATACCCACAACAGCCGCAGGCAAGCAAGCTGCAATAATCTTAAACCATAATATCCAAATGTCCCTCTTGCAATAAGACAAAAATCCCGACTGCTTCACTGGCTTGGTCTTGTTATCCTTCCCAAATGGCCATATCTGATTCCAGAATAGAACCACCACAGCCAAGATAGCGCCAAGCTGAATCACCACCAGATACATTTGTAAGAAATCCTCTGAAACATCCAGCTTTACAAATTCATCCAGCAAAATCATATGCCCCGTACTGCTGATCGGCAGCCACTCTGTGATTCCCTCCACAATACCGAACAACACTGCTTTCAAAAACTCTATCATAAATCATTCCTCCAAAATATCAGACTTTTCGCAAGTCTTTTCATTTTTATTGATAATTCTCCCTCACAAACCTGTGAATTACAGGAAGGGAACGTTTCACCTTTTCCGTATCGATGCAATAAGCCATTCTAAAATACCCAGGCATACCAAAGCTGCCTGAGGGCACCAGCACCAGATCATAAGCAAGCGCTTTCCTGCAGAAAGCCTCTTCGTTCTCTTCCAACGCCTTGGGGAAAATATAAAAAGTCCCTCCTGGCTTTATACATGAAAAGCCAAGCGATGTCAGTTCATCATAAAGAAGATTCATATTCTCCTCGTAAACAGACATATCCGAAGTCTGGTCAACCACCTCTGCCACTGCCAGTTGTATAATGGAAGGCGGGCAGTTATGACCGATTCCTCTTGAAATCTGTCCGCATATGGCGCTGATTAATTCCGCATCACGGCACTTTGGATTTGCCGCCACATATCCAATCCGCTCTCCCGGAAGGGATAACGATTTGGAATAAGAGTAGCAGGATAGCGTATTATCATAATATTTTGATACATAGGGAACCTCCAAGCCGCCAAACACGATTTCCCTGTAGGGTTCGTCTGAAATCAGGAAAATATCATGCCCATACTCCTTTTGCTTTCTGCTTAAAAGATCTGACAATTCTTTCAGTGTTTCCTCACTATATACCGCTCCAGACGGATTGTTGGGCGTATTAATCAAGAGGGCTGCCACTTTCTTTGTCAGCATTTCTTCAAGCTTCTCAAAATTAATCTGAAAATTCTGGGTATTTGCAGGAACTACTTTAAGCTGTGCTCCCGTCATATTGACATATAAATTATATTCAGGGAAATAGGGTGCAAATGTCAGCACTTCATCCCCTGGAGATGTAACGCATCGCAGCGCATGTGCCACTGCCCCCGCCGCCCCAGTGGTAGGAAAAATATGATTTCCCGTGTAATTCATTCCAAATCTTCGGTTCAATGAATCTGCAATCTTCTCTTTTACAGATGCAATGCCAAGACTTGGACTGTACCCATGAAGTTCCATGGAATTTCTGTTTTTAAGCAGTTCCACCATAACTTCTGTAAACTTTTCTGGAACTGGTACAGAGGGATTTCCCAAGCTAAAGTCAAAAACATTTTCATAGCCGATCTGTCTGCCCCTGTCCGCAGCAAATTCAGACAACTGCCTGATAATAGACTTTTCCTCCAGCATTTTTTTATATTGTCCATTGACCATTGTCGCTATCCAAGCCTTTCTTAACTGAAATATTAATTGAGCAAAGCTGCCCCGTCACAAGGGACAGCTTTTTCTGTTCTTTTGCCTTCACAATCAATACACATATTCTCTACATGTAAAGAAATTGTCTTTCCTGTTCAATCTCTTCAGGAATCGGTTTACCCGTACTGCGCAGTTTCTGACACAAGTTTTCCAAACGGTGGCGTTTTTGCCCCATACGAATCTCATACCGTTCTGAGATTTCCCGGTACATAGGATTTGCCTTCAGTTTTTCTCTGATTGCCGCCGTAAAGGTACAATAGCTATATAATATGTTTCTTGCTATCTTATTCATTCTGGGAGAACCATTGCTTTCAAAAAGAATCCACGTGGTATAATCCATAATGAACATTTCCTTGAAACTGTTCTTGGCACGCCCCATATCCGTCTTGATCTTTTCCTTGGCATCTGTGGACAATTCCTGATTTTTCTTATAAAACTGTATATAGTCAAAGTACTCACTGGTAAGTGATCTCTCTGAAACATCATTCCAACGCGCTCCCTGCACACGTTTGCACATTTCCCAGCGGAACTCCCCTGTTAATCTAATCAAAATCAAGGAAAGATCTTCCAGCTGGAAGATAGAACTCATCATTCTTGCCGGCGTGGTGCGGCGCTTTCCTTCAATTTCCTGCCACATAACGCCTCTGATTCCTACATTGGGCATAAGAATAAAGTCCGGAAGAATTTCTACGTTAATGAACTCCTTCTGTACCCCCTGCTCTGGCGCTGAAAACATTGTTTCCCTGTAATATGCGCCAAAATCCTTGGTGCGTATGCCGTCAAGTGCAGTATGAAGATTATCAGCAGAGACAAGAATACTGTCTAAAGGTTTCATCACATTATGCTCTGAAAAAATTGGACAGAAGGTGGTAATCCTGCCATACGTAATCTTATTGACCATAGGAAATACATTCTCAAGTTCATAGAGAACCTTCGCTGTATTGTCTGTCAAAAGATTCTTTTCTTCTTCCTTGGTAATCGCGCCCGTTTTTCTCTGCTCTACCAGATATGCCACATAGTCTAAGTCAAACTCATTTCTACTAGGTTCTTTTTTCCCTTCATAGACAGCCATAAGCCATTCATATATAGAGTAGACGCCCCTCTCCGGCGCTGTTGGCAGCTGATTGATAATGCTGCAAAGATAAGCGGCATTCTTCTCTCCCGCCAGTTCTTCATCAACATAGCCAAAATTGAACAACATCTTGACCACCGTAGGAACATCCTGATCCTGAAGACTATTCTTAAACGCAGCAGTGTAAACCTGATAAAATTCTTTGGTCAGCTTATGCCGCAGCGTGCGCACATCTTCCTCTGTACCATTTTTGTTAGGCATCTGCTTATATTCCTGCACATGCTTGATAAAGGATGATTCCAATGTGTCATCGCATTTCGCATAAGCAAGAATCTTGTGCAGGGAACCTGTAAGATCCTCCATATCTGACACCTGCACCTGACCGCCTTCTTCCCCTGCGGCACTCATTTGTTTCATTGCTTCTAGCTTCTTTTCAAGGTTACTCCTTCTGGATTTATAGTATGAAATCTCCCCAAACCCAAGATTTTCCAGAAGTTTTGTTACATCATCCATTTTTTTACGCACAGCGGCTGTGCTGTCCGCCTCCAGCCCGTCTTTTCCTGCCACCTTACCATAAAGAACAGTAAGCAGCTCAAGGAAATCCATACCTTTTTCGTTTACAAAAAAGCTGCATATATTTTTCTTATATGCCTGCATCTGACTGCAAAGACCCACCACCGTGCACATATCTTCACTTGCCCTTAGAAGAAAGCCATGTGCAAAATCAATGCTGTCTTTATCAAACTCCCATACATTCAATGCCTTCTTGAGCGTAACATAATAACCAATCATCCAAAAGGGAATATCTTCTGAAAGACTGATTTTTGACAGTTCTCCAAATCCCGGCAGTTCTCCCGGTGTTAGGCTGTATTTTGCACATGCCCCAGCATATTCTTTATAGCTGTTAGTGAGATAATCAAACAAATTATTACATTCCGACCAGAGACGTTTATATTGTCTGAACATCTCATAAATCTGCCTAAAGTGGGAAATAATGAAATACTTTAATGCTTCTGCATTGTTAATTACGCTCTCCGGCAATTTTATGCCGTCCAAAGGATATGCAATAATGGAAGCAGCCTCTTCAGCCTTATATTCCATAATCGCCTCACCGCGTCTATATTCGCACAGACCGATTACATCTCCGCTGTTTAAAAGATACTTGCCCCCCTTATAAGAAGCGCTGACCGTGCCTTTTGTGACAAGATACAAAGCATCTATTTTCTGTCCGCTTTCAACTATGATTTGTCCCTGAGTGACTTCTTTTATCTCCATATTTGTCTCCTACTCTATTTTTATTCCTCTTCCGACCAGGCGAGCGCACATTTTACTGCTCTACTCCACCCGTTCAAAAGCTTTTCTCTCTCTTCTGTGCTCATTTCATAGGTAAACTCTCTATCTAGCTGCCAATTTCCGCAAATTTCATCTCTCTCCTTAAAATAGCCACAGGCAAGCCCTGCAAGATATGCTGCACCAAGCGCCGTAGTCTCAATGCATTTCGGTCTGCAGACTTCCGCACCCAAAATATCCGCCTGAAACTGCATCAGGAAATCATTTGCGCTGGCGCCGCCGTCCACTTTCAGACCAGTTATGGAAACACCTGCATCTTCCTCCATTGCTTTTAGCACATCATAAGTCTGATAGGCGATAGACTCTAATACTGCTCTGATAAAATGCTCCTTTTTACAGCCCCTTGTAATTCCCACTACAGTTCCTCTGGCATAAGGATTCCAATACGGTGCACCCATTCCGGCAAATGCAGGCACTACATAAACACCTGCCGTGTCCTTTACTCTTTCCACATACTCCTGCGTTTGTGGAGCACTCTTAATCATCCGCATTTCATCCCTGAGCCACTGCACTGCAGCTCCTGCAACGAACACACTTCCCTCCAATGCATATTCAACCTGCTCTCCACTGCTTGCCGCAATAGTAGTAATCAATCCGTTTCGGGATGAAATTGCTTCTGTCCCCGTATTCATAAGCAGAAAGCATCCCGTTCCATAGGTATTTTTGACCTGCCCTTTGGAAAAACAGCACTGCCCAAACAGGGCGGCCTGCTGATCTCCCGCAATACCTGCAATTGGAATGCTGCCGCCTAAAACCGCACCTTCCGTGTAACCGTAGATGTAGCTGGAAGGCTTCACCTCCGGCAGCATGCACAGAGGAATGCCAAAAAGATCAAGAAGCGTTTCATCCCAGCAAAGTCTGTGAATATCATAAATCATAGTCCGGGACGCATTAGTATAATCCGTAACATGAACCTTTCCCTGAGTCAAGTTGTAGACCAGCCAAGAGTCCACTGTTCCGAACAAAAGCTCACCCTTTTCCGCCCGCTGCCTTGTACCCGGTACGTGATCTAAAATCCATCCAATTTTGGTTGCGCTGAAATACGCATCCGGTATCAACCCTGTCTTTTCCCGAATCAGATCCCCATACCCTGCCGCAACAAATTCATCTATTTTGGAAGCTGTTCTGCGGCACTGCCAGACAATGGCATTATAAACAGGTTCCCCCGTCTTCTTATCCCATACGATGGTAGTTTCCCTCTGATTCGTAATTCCAATGCCTGCAATATCAGAAGGAGATGCGCCCACCTTCGCCATCGCTTCTGTTGCCACTGCCAGCTGAGAAGACCAGATTTCCATAGGATTGTGTTCTACCCATCCAGGCTGGGGATAAATCTGTTCAAACTCCTTCTGCGCCATGCTCAGAATCTCTCCTTTTTTGTTGAACAGAATACACCTAGAGCTGGTTGTTCCCTGATCGAGTGCCATGATATATCTGCCCATGTTCACCCACCCCTTTCTTTTCAGCTAAAATGTATCTTATTTTATCACTTGCATGGTTCCTTGTTCATATTTCCCGTTGCAATTATCGCTATAGAAGTCCCCGCAACATTTTCAATCAGAACATCACCCACCTTTACCGGTGCTTCTATAACTGTCATCTTTATTTCCTTCATGCAGGCATCTATTTTCCCTTTAGGAATCTCTGATGCCGTCTTCACGGGAACCACCGCGCCCACGCCCCCATGGACACGAATTATGGAAGTTACCGTCCGCATAGGCGCCGTCATTTCATTGCGCGCATATGCCTCACCTTTTTTGCAGCTGTTACCAGTAATGGAAAAACTTCCATCCTCCTTTTTTTGAGCAGTAATCAGACAACCGACCGGGCATCCAATACAAATCATCTGCCCCTTTTCATCCCTTCCCTCTGGCAGGGCACACTTGGTTTTTTCCGGAATCTTCGGGCGAACAGCCTCTCCCCAATCCTCTTCCCCATGCAAAATATAATCAGCCGCAAAAGAACCTGCCTCGTGAGCTTCCAAAGACACATTATCAACTAAGTCATGAACATGAAGCACATTTCCACATGCAAATACCCCCTGCACCGTAGTTTCCAATCTTGCATTCACCATCGGCCCCTGGGTCACATCATCTATTTTGGTTCCTGCTGCCCGGCTCAATTCATTTTCCGGGATCAGCCCACAAGATAAAAGAAGTGTATCGCATTTTACATATTCTTCTGTTCCCGGAATGGGGGTCAAAGTTTCATCTACCCGGCTTACGGTAACGCCCTCCACTCTGTCCCTTCCGTGAATCTGCGTGACCGTATGACTGAGTTTCAATGGAATTCCATAATCATCCAGACATTGTACAATATTTCGCTTAAGACCGCCTGAATAAGGCATAATTTCCGCTACCAGTTTCACTTTTGCCCCCTGCAGCGTCATACGCCTTGCCATAATAAGACCGATGTCGCCTGAACCAAGCACCACCACTTCTCTGCCAGGCATTCTTCCTTCTATATTTACATACCGTTGTGCCGTCCCAGCTGAATAAATTCCTGCAGGTCTAAATCCGGGTATATTCATCGCACCCCGGGGACGTTCCCTGCACCCCATAGCAAGCACCACCGCTCTTGCATGAATTGTGAACATTCCCTGTTTTTTATTCATCGCTGTTACTATGCAGGGCGTTCCCCCCTGCACATCCACTACAATCGTATTTAGCAGACTTGGAATTTTCTTTTCCTGCACCTTATCTATATAGCGGACCGCATACTCCGGTCCTGTCAGTTCCTCCTTAAAAGTATGCAGCCCAAATCCATTGTGGATGCATTGGTTTAAAATACCTCCCAATTCTTTATCTCTCTCCAAGATCAGAATATTGGTAATCCCTTTTTCACAGGCAGCTACAGCCGCTGCCATACCTGCAGGTCCGCCGCCTACAACAACAAGATCTACCGTCTTCATAGGTCTTCTCCCTCCTCAGGCGGTAACAGATACCATGCATCCTCACCAGATTTTCGTATTTCGCTTACATCTGTCTGTAACTCTCTTGCAAGAATCTCAACCACCTTAGGATTGCAGAATCCCGCCTGACATCGCCCCATTCCTGCTCTGGTGCGTCTCTTGACGCCATCTGTCGTTCTTGCCCCTAACGGTCTTCTGATGGCGTCTAAAATCTCACCCTCCGTTACCATCTCGCAGCGGCACACCACATTGCCATATGCAGGATTTTCTTTTATCAGCTTGTGACGCTCCTCGTCAGAAGAAAGCGCCATACTGGGTATGCCTTTTCTGGTACTGATAAAGTCTGCCTTTCGCGACGGATGAAGCAAATCCTTTACTATATCTGCCACATATTCTCCTATTGCTGGGGCGCTGGAAAGCCCAGGCGATTCAATTCCCGCCACATCGATAAATCCTGGCGCATCCGCCGCCTGATCAATGACAAAATCATCCGTTCTGCCTGCATCATACGCTGTAATATGGGCACGCAGTCCTGCAAAGGATGTAATCACCTGTTTTTCAGGAATCACGCCTATACTGCTGGATGCCTGTTTAGTCACATGATTCAACCCTTCACTGGACGTATTCGTCCCCTCTTTGTCCAAAATATCCTGCGCTGTGGGACCTGTCATCAGATTCCCATGCACCGTAGGCGTTACTAAAATCCCTTTTCCGAGAGCCGTTGGCAGCTGGAAGAGGGTATGTTTCACCACATTACCTACATTTTTATCGTAAAGAAGATACTCCCCTCTTCTGGGGGTAATCTCCATTTTGTTCTCGCTCACCATATTGTGGATCTCATCTGCATATACTCCAGCAGCATTAATCACCACTTTCGTTTCATAAGACTGTTTTTCCGTGTGAACCAGATAACCATAAGTCTGTTTCTGTATATCTGATACCTTCGCTCCAAATACAAATTCTGTTCCATTTACCGCTGCATTCTCCGCCAGCGCAATGGTAAGCCCAAAAGGGCAGACAATGGCGCCCGCAGGCGCATAAAGAGCCGCCGCCGCGCCATCCCCTATGGCAGGCTCCATTTTAAGCAGCTCCTGCCTGCTTAAAATGGAAAGCCCATCTACACCATTTAATTCTCCTCTTTGTTTCAGTTCATAAAGCTTATCTTTATCTTGTTCGTCAAAGCAAAGTACAATGGAACCATTTTTCTTGTAAGGGAAATCCAGTTCTTTGGAAAGCGCCTCCATTTTGCGACTGCCTTCCACATTTAGACGCGCCTTTAAACTCCCCGGCTTTGCATCATATCCGGCATGGACAATACCGCTGTTTGCCTTGGAAGTTCCTTCACATACATCAAATGCCTTCTCAAGAACCGCTATTTTTAATTCAAAACGAGATAATTCCCTTGCTATGGCGCATCCACTTACGCCTGCGCCAATAATAATTACATCATACATAAAAAACCCTTCCGATTTTAAGACTCTGTTCCCTTACTGTTTTTCAGCTGTAAAGAATACAAAATACACATCTCCCTCTGAATCATCATCAAACAGCTCCAGATAAGAAATGGAGAAATCCTTCTCACCTTCAGGCACTTCAAACACTAATAATCCTGTTTTTTCTTCATTAATAGCAAGCTCATATGATTCGGGAAGCTGCTCATCGCTCACTTCATTGCCATAATAACTAATCGGAACATCGTAATCCTCTTCGGCATCACTGTTCCACTGAATCTGGAAGTCTGAATCAAACATGGGAATAGATTCATTAAAGGTATTCTTCACAGTCACATCAGCTACCAACAGGTCTTTTCCTTCCGCGGGTTGATAACCTGCGAATTCCTCACACACATATGCACTGTTAACCTTATAATCGAAGAAATAGGTCTTCATGGTATCGCCAATGCGTCCCTCTCCATAACCGCCTTCACTGCTCACACTATTTTCGGCGTCAACGTCGTCTCCGGCATCAGCATCGTCTTCGGCGTCAGCATCGTCTTCAGTTTCACGGTCAAACAAACTTTCCTTGATCTCCTGTGTGCCTTCACTTTCCTGCGTTTCCTCACTTTCTCTGTTCAAAGCACTCCTCGCATTGCCACATCCTGTCAGGCAGACTGCCAGTGCAATACCTGCCAGTGCGTAAGAGAATTTTCTCATCTTCCTCTTCCTCCTCTTTTTGTTTTTGATTTTACATTTTAAAGGTATTAAAATAAATACCTCAAATAACGTTATCTTACTATTATCATGTCACCGTTGTCAAGTCACCGCCGCCAGATGTCATCACCAAGTCAAAACCTCATGCCCTTCCTGCGTAACCGCCACCGTAATTTCCCACTGTGCTGACGGTTTCCCATCTTCTGTATAAACTGTCCAGCCATCCTCTTGATCAATATAGATTTCACTGCTTCCCATATTGACCATGGGCTCTATTGTAAACACCATGCCAGGTACCATCAACATTTCTGTTCCTGCCCTGGTCACATAGCTCACAAAGGGCTCCTCATGAAATTCGAGTCCTACCCCATGTCCTCCTATCTCTACCACAACACTGTATCCATTTGCCTTTGCATGGTCATTGATTACCTGCGCCATATCTCCTAAGAAATTCCATGGCTTTACCATAGCAAGACCCTTTTCCACGCACTCTTTGGTGACTCGCACCAGCTTCTTCTTTTCTTCACTTATTTTTCCAATACAGTACATTCTGGATGAATCTGAAAAATAACCTCTATAAATAGTCGATACATCCACATTCACTATGTCCCCTTCTTTCAGAAAAACTTCCGAAGAAGGAATTCCATGACACACCACTTCATTGATAGAAGTGCAGACGCTTTTGGGAAATCCTTCATAATTTAATGGTGCCGGAATTCCTCCCATCTTAATCGTCATGTCATGTACCAAATCATCAATCTGCTGGGTGCTGACACCGGGACCTATCATCCTCTCCACTGCATCGAGCACTGCCATGTTGATTACGCTGCTCTCTTTAATTCCTTCAATCTGCTCTTTTGTCTTTATAATTTCCCTTCTGGGTACAATGTGTCCCTGCAGCTCATAATGATGAATCTTTTCATCCAACGCCATATGACATGTTTTATACTTTTTTCCGCTGCCGCACCAGCAGGAATCATTTCTACTTATCTTTTCCATTTTTTCCAATTATTATCTTTAATTTATTCTTTTTCTTTAAATGCTTCCATAAAATGGGAAATATTCTCACTAATACTCCGTTTTTTAAATACAGCGGAACCGGCAACACAGATATCTGCCCCGGCTCCTATTACCTCTCTGACATTTTTCTTTCCCACACCGCCGTCCACTTCAATCTTGACAGAAAGGTGATGATCGTCAATATAGTCCCGCAGCTTTCTGATTCTTCCATATGCTTCAGGCATAAAAGGCTGCCCGCCAAATCCAGGCTCCACGCTCATGACAAGGACCATCTCCACTTGATCTAAATACGGATAGACCTTTTCGATGGGCGTGCCGGGCTTTAAGGAAATGCCCGCCTTGACACCGGCGGCATGAATTTCTTCTATGATTCTCTCCACATCTCCAACTGCCTCGAAGTGAAACGTGATACCATCGGCGCCGCACTGCGCAAATTCTTTGATGTACCGCTCCGGATTGACAATCATAAGATGCACATCGAAGAACTGCCTGCTGGTGCCCCTGATGGACTGGATAAGCGGCATTCCAAAAGAAATGCTGGGGACAAAAATACCGTCCATGACATCTATATGAAGATACTGCGCACCTGATTCCACTGTTTCCCTGATCTGCTGTCCAAGTATGTTAAAGTCTGCCGCAAGAAGAGACGGCGCTAAAATGTACATCATGTTTTCTCCATTGTCTATTTTAAGAAGTCTATTACCTGTTCATAAATTCCCTTGCCGTCCAGCTTGTATTTTTCAACCAGTGCAGCCGCAGAACCAGATTCGCCAAACACATCCTGCATGCCAATCTTTTTAACAGGCACCGGATACTTGCTGCTAAGTGCATCACATACTGCACTGCCCAATCCTCCGATAACGGAGTGTTCTTCGGCAGTCACCACTTTTCCCGTCTTCTTTGCGGAAGCAATAATCAGCTCCTCATCTAACGGTTTGATAGTGCAAATATTGATGACCTCTGCGCTGATTCCTTCTTTCGCCAGCACTTCTGCCGCCTCAAGTGCATTTCCCGCGCAGATGCCGGTGGCAACGATGGTAAGATCCGTCCCTTCCCTTAAAACAGTGCCTTTGCCAATCTCAAAATGATAATCCACTCTGTCATTGATGATTGGACAGGCGGCGCGTCCGAATCTCATGTAAACAGGTCCCTCATACTCCGCCGCTGCCCTGACTGCAGCCTTTGCTTCGATGTCGTCCGCAGGACACATAACCACCATGCCGGGGATGGTTCTCATAAGCGCAATGTCCTCGTTACACTGGTGGGATGCACCGTCCTCACCCACTGTAATGCCTGCATGGGTAGCTCCTATCTTAACATTCAAATGGGGATAACCCACAGAATTTCTCACCTGTTCAAATGCTCTACCTGCCACGAACATAGCAAAACTGCTCACAAAGGGAATCTTTCCTGCCGTAGCAAGCCCTGCCGCTACGCCCACCATATTGCTCTCTGCAATCCCACAGTCTATATGCCTGTCAGGAAACGCCTTCTTAAACACACCAGTTTTGGTCGCCGCTGCAAGATCGGCATCTAATACCACCACATCGGGATTCTCTGCACCCAGCTGGGCAAGTGCGTTTCCATAGCTTTCTCTGGTTGCAATCTTTTTTACCGTATTCTCTGCCATTATGCTTCCTCCTTCAAAAGTGCTTCGCCGATTTTGTCAAGGTCTGCCATCGCCACAGTATACTGTTCATCATTAGGCGCCGTACCATGCCATGCCACATTGCCTTCCATGAAAGAAACTCCTTTGCCCTTTATGCTGTGGGCAATGATTGCCGTGGGCATTCCCTTCGTCTGCCTTGCTTCTTTAAAGGCGGCGCGGAGGGCATCAAAATCATGTGCATCCACGTTGATGACATGGAAATTGAATGCTTCAAATTTTTTATCAATAGGATAAGGAGAGCATACTTCGTCGATGGGTCCGTCAATCTGCAGTCCGTTATTGTCCACGATCACTACCAGATTATCCAGCTTACGGTACCCTGCAAACATGGAAGCTTCCCACACCTGGCCTTCCTGCAGTTCTCCGTCGCCCAGAAGTGTATACACGCGATAATCTTTCTCATCCATCTTACCTGCCAGCGCCATGCCTACCGCCGCAGAAATTCCCTGTCCCAGGGAACCGCTTGACATATCTACGCCGGGAATGTGCTGCATACAGGGGTGTCCCTGGAGGTATGACCCGAGTTTACGCAAAGTCAAAAGATCTTCCACCGGGAAGAACCCTTTGTTTGCAAGTACGGAATACAGCCCGGGAGCCGTGTGTCCCTTAGATAATACAAAGCGGTCTCTGTTTTCCATTTTGGGGTTTTTCGGATCAACGTTCATTTCTTCAAAATAGAGATATGTATAAATATCCGCCGCCGATAAGGAACCGCCGGGATGTCCTGCTTTTGCACTGTGAACCGCGCTCACAATGCCTTTACGAACTTCGTTCGCCATTTTTTTAAGTTCCAGATTGTTCATGTTGACCTCCATTCCTGTACGTATTACTTTTATATGCTTATCTATAGAGTCTTTATTTCCACACTGACTTGTATTTTATCATATTTTAAGGCTATCGTCTATACGCTGTGCCATTAAAATACTGCTTTTGCCATAGTTTGACGTGTATTTTTTCTCCTTGTTTTTCATATATTCAAACAAACCCTTATACGAGGTCAGCGTCTTGTTAAAATTTGGAAAACCCAGCAGAAAGCGGAGGCTTGCTTTACTTCTTTCATTTGTCCTGTCCGCCGCCGCTTTGGGCACTTATCTGTATACAAAGGACAGCCGCCAGTTTCAGGCTCTAACGGAAAACTTGTTTTATTCAGAGCTTTCTGACAATACTCTAAGCCTGCATTATACCCTGGCTTTCCCGGAAAATTATGGAATCCATGAGCCTGCCCGTCTGCCTTCTTATGACCCGGAAGCAGATAACAGCGAAGAGGATATCCGTTCTATGCTCCGCCAGTTGTCTGAAATATCGCCGGAACGCTTAAGCGATGAGGACGCCTACGCCTATGAACTTTTAACCCGCTATTTATCGCTGCGGCTTGCAGGCTCTGCATATACATATTACAGCGATCCTCTTTCACCTTCTTCCGGCATGCAGTCCGGTTTACCTATTTTACTTGCCGACTATACCTTCCGTTCCTCAAAGGATGTAGAAGACTACCTGCATATTCTGGATCAGACGGATACCTATTTCGATGGGCTTATAGAATATGAAAAAGAAAAATCAGAAAACAATCTTTTTATGTCCGACGCATCCGCCGGAAAGATCATCGAGCAATGCTGCTCTATCATGGATAAAGACGCTCTCTCTTCGGGCACTCATTTTCTTCACACGACCTTTGAAGAGCGGCTTGACGCCATGCTGCAGGAAGATCTCATTACCGAAGAGCAAAAAAGCCAGTGGATTTCCGAAAACGACCGGCTCCTTACAACCGTCATGACCCCTGCCTATGAACGGACAGCCGATGCCTTTACAATTCTTCAGGGCAGCGGCTCTAACGATATGGGACTTTGTTATTTCCCCGAGGGGCGCTCTTACTATGAATATCTGCTCGCCTCCACTACCGGTTCCTCCCGCAGCATAGGGGAAATAAAGACCATCCTTTTTAACGATTTCGAGCAGAATATGACCGCCCTGCGCAGTCTGTTCCTCCAATATCCCGAGCTATCCGCCATCTCTTCTCTGGACGCCGTAATTTTCCCTTATGCCACCCCGGAAGAAATGCTGGAAGATTTAAAAGTGCGGATGAAGGCTGACTTTCCTGCATTTCCCGTTTCGGAAAGTATTGATTTCACTCCTTCCTATACCATCAAAGCCGTATCCCCCTCCATGGAAAATTACACCAGCCCCGCTTACTATCTGACGCCTCCTATAGACGATATGAGCAACAACATTATCTATATCAACCACAAAAACGCGCCCGACCGCCTGACCCTGTACACCACGCTGGCACATGAAGGCTATCCCGGCCATCTATATCAGACGGTTTACAGCCAGCTCTACATGAATCAGAAAAAAACTTCCTGCATCCGCTATCTTCTGCATTACGGAGGTTATGTAGAAGGCTGGGCGCTTTATGTAGAAAACCTGTCCTATCATTACGCTCAGATGCTGGTACAGGAGCAAAGCCCACTGACAGCTGCCTATTACGAAGCCTGTCGTCTCAACCGAAATATCCAGCTGTGCCTGTATTCCCTGCTCGACATCGCCATACACTACGAAGGCGCTACCCCCGCCAAAGTACAGGCAATCCTGCGGGAACTGGGAATCACGGACAGGGATACCGTTTCCGCTATTTATGCCTACATCGTGGAGGAACCGGTAACCTATCTGAAATATTATCTGGGATTTATGGAATTTACCATCCTGCGCAATGCCGCCCGGAATTTATGGGGAAAAGATTTCACCCTCCAGCGTTTTCACCGCTTCATATTAGAAACAGGACCGTCCGATTTCCAGGGATTGGAACACAGGCTTGCTTCCTGGAAGCTTTCTTAACCAGGCTTTTAATCCTATCCGTCCTCCTCCATCATACTTTCTATATAACCGCCGTCCCAGAGCAGAATCTTAAGTTTCTTTGCCGCTTCCACCGCGGGAGCGGTAAAGAACTGATTGGTCATCACAGCCCCTACCATACGGTCATAATAATCCCTGCCGGCATATGCTTCCTGAACAGCCTTTACTCCTACCGGCGCGGTGTGGCGTTTACATTGAACGGCATAGGTTACTCCCTCTTTCTCCGCCAGAATATCAACGCCGTAATCTCCGCTTCCCTTCGTCACCTCTACATCCACAAACCCTCTCTGTCTGAGAAGATCGGCACAAAAATATTCAAATTCGTGCCCCTCCATATCCTCAAAAAGATTGGAATCTGCGCGCCTTCGTCCCAAAAAATACCAAATGAGTGCCAAAAAAAGAATGATCAGCATACATATAACGACTGTTATTATTATTTTTTCAGTAGGGATTCCTATATTCATCATTTTCACCTCTTTTGTAACGTTGCAGGCTGTGCCTTGTACTTCATTTCTTTTCGCCTTATGTATGATTATATCAGAATGAGTGTCCTATAAAAAGGACTTATTCTCATATCATCATTCCTGCCAGCACTACACTTGCTATAATCCCTGCAACGGTAGATAAAAGGGCTCCCTTTAATGTATATCTTGTTTTTGTGACCTTGGCAGCTATGAAGTATACGCTCATGGTGTAAAAGATGGTTTCTGTACAGCTCATCATGATGGAGGTAATTAGCCCCACCATGGAATCCGTTCCGTAATTTTTGAAGATATCCAGAACCAGACCGGTGGCTGCGGAGGAAGAAAACATTTTGATAAAAGCAAGAGGAACCAGCTCCGCGGGGAACCCTACTTTCTCACTTAAAGGTCTCACCAGATTTCCTAAGAAAGTCAAAAAGCCGGATGCCCGCAGCACTCCCACTGCAGTCATAAGCGCTACCAGCGTAGGCAAAATTCCTACAACTGTCTTAAGCCCCTCCTTCGCCCCCTTCACAAAATCCTCATACACATTCGTCTTGCTACAGATTCCATAAGCAATAATATAAAAAATAACAAGTGGTATTATAATATTAGAGATATTAGACAATACAGCCGCCATCTATTTCATCCTGATTCACATACATTTTCTACAATATATGGCTTTTCCACCAAATATATACCACTATGCCTGCCCTTCTCCCTCAACTCCCTTTTCAACTGGCTCTATTATAAATTCTTAAATTGGCAGTTTCTACAATACCAATTCCCTGTATAATAAGCATATCAAAAGCTCCTCAAAACATCAGGAGCCATAAAAAATGGAGGGATTTATTATGCATATGTTAAAAGACACAAAATCACTGGCTGTTACCGCTCTGATGGCAGCGTTTACCTGTATCGCCACCATGAGCATCCGGATTCCTACCCCCACCCTCGGCTACATACATCCCGGGGACTGTCTGGTACTGCTTTGCGGCGTAATCTTAGGACCCGTTGCCGGTTTTCTCGCGGCCGGGATTGGTTCCATGTTCGCAGATATTTTATCGGGATATATTATCTATGCCATTCCAACCCTCATTATCAAAGGCGTCACAGCACTTATTGCCGCCGTGCTCTTCCGAAGGCTGAAGCAGATATGGAACGCAAATCATTCCTTCCTTTTTATCGCCGCCGGAATCCCCGCTGAGCTGAACATGGTTTTCGGTTATTTTGCGAACAAAATCATCCAGACCATGTTTCTTGCCGGAAGCTGCAATTCCGAGACCTTTGCCACAGGATTTGCAAGCGCTCTTACCGGTATTTTTACGAATTGCGTACAAGGCGCTGCCGGCGTTGTTTTAGGCATGCTGCTGCTCCCTGTTCTGTCACAGATACCGGACGTGCGCCTCTGGCTGACTCCAAAAACACGGAAGAGTTTATAGAAATTTCCTGTATGCTGCCACAGTTTCTTCCGTCAATTCTTCTATCGTAAATGTTTCTCTTCCATATAGATAAGTGGACAGTTCCCCCGAAACCGGAGCTGTCCATTTTGGGTCGATGTGGTCTATCCCGGTAATGATTGCCGCTGCCGTCAAAAGTTGTGCCGCCGTACAGTCCGCATCATACCCTTCCAGACATATGATTTCAAGCATCTTCTCAAAATCATTATCGCCGAACCAGATTGCAACCACCTCTGCCGCCGCATTAGGATAGGCATGTACCCATGTGTATTCCTTTAATTCCTCAAGACACGTCTCCCACGCAGTCCGCCAGTTATCAGACCGTGCACAGATATCCATAGTATTCTTGATAACACCGGCATATTCAGAATTTTCCGGCAGCATGTCCGCCGTCTTTTTCAGCACCCTGCGTATATCCTGTTCCGCGTAAGCACATGAAACCAAAAGCGCGCTGAATACCTCTCCAATGATTCCATTGTTTGCATGAGAAATCTGACCGTCTATCCATGCCAGCCGTGCCGCCTCAAAAGGATCCGCTGGCGCCAACATTCCGCATATGGCCCCGCGCATCTGAGCGCCGATCCATTCGCAATAAAAGTTACCGGTCCGCCCGCTTTCCGGCGGGTAAATCCCCTGCTTTAAATTTCTCATAGCGACCCCTTCTGCACTCATCCCAAAGGGGATCAACGAAAGCCACTCATGTGCGATATCCTTAGAAGTAAGCTCTCTTCCTCGTTTTTTGTATGCTTCCAGGAAAGCAATTTCGTAGGTGATATCATCATTGTAGACAGAAGGCGTCTTTAAATATCCGCTAAACTCCTGAAGGTTCCTGGCAATTTCTTCATAATGATACCCTTCTAACTGAGACCCTGCCGTACCGCCAATGATCTGTCCGTACCAGCCCGCCCTGGTTTTCCTTACATACGCTTCCTCCGTTATAGACCTGCGGGGCATCCATTTTGTCACTGCCCCGCAGTATGCCTGCCACGTCTCTATTTTCTGAAACTTCCTATATTTATGATCAGAATCTTCCTTTGCGCAGTACAGGCACCGATGAATTTCACTGGTGATTACGCGCAGCCTTTTCCAATTCTTTTTTTCTAATGCTTCAAGACCTGCTTCCATTAGGCGCTCAGCTTCTTCTACTATATATCCCATAGATTTCATGCTGGCAATTGCTCCACAGATTCCGCTAAGTCCACTTGCCCCCGAAGAAGGCAGCACCACTCCCATCCACTGACGATGCAAAAGCGCTTCCTCCTTTTGCGGGCATGGAATCAAGTCATTCCACATCTTGTCTGCCTGCTCCTTTTTAGGAACAGACAGCCTGCTGCTTTTTAGAACCTTTAAATGATATTCGTATGCATCCATGATGTTCCTTTCACCCTTTTTCATTCAGCCGGATAAATTCTTCAATCTCTTTGGCAGAAGGCATTGATTTCTGCGCCCCTTTCCTGTTCACTGACAATCCGCTTGCGTAATTGGCATAGCGGACCGCATCGAAAAAGCTATCTCCTTTTTCAAGTCTTGTACAAAAAGCGCCTGCAAATGTATCTCCCGCTGCAGTTGTATCCACAACAGGAATTTCTATGGCAGGAACCAAAATCTCTCTTTCCCCGTCTGTTGCGTAAACACCCTGTCCGCCCATCTTGACAATTACATTCTTTACGCCCTTTTTTAGGAAAAAGTCTGCCGCTTTTCTGGCACTTTCTTCATCCGTCACCTTGATTCCAGACAACATCTCCGCCTCGATTGCATTGGGCGAAATATAGTCCAGCATTTCGTATGTACTTTCCGGCAGACCCTGAGGCGGAACCGGCGCCGGATCAAGAAATGCCGCAATGTTATGTTCTTTTGCATAAGCGATTGTCCGGGTGACACATTCTATGGGAATTTCCAGCTGCAACATGACAATCTTCAGATTCTCCAATCGATCAAGCGCTTCTAAAATCTCATCCTCTTTGACGCTTCTGTTCGCACCAGGACAGACAATGATGCTGTTTTGCGCCTGACTGTCCAGCACAATAATTGCAATTCCGGTCGTATTTTCTTTATCTGTACCAATGCCTTCCGTATTGACACTCTGCTCTTTCAGCGCCTTTTTAATAATTTCACCGTTGATATCATCGCCTACCCTGCCGATCATCTGGACGCTGCCTCCAATCCTCCCGGCGGCATACGCCTGATTGGCGCCTTTTCCTCCCGAGGTGATCAATACATCATTTGCCAGAATCGTTTCGCCTGCCACCGGTCTTTTATCCAGCATGACAGAATAATCCATGTTCAAGCTTCCCACTACTGCAATTTTAATATGTTTTGCCTCTGGCATACCTTTTCCCCCTTTGTCTTCAACCTAAACTGGCAATCGCCGAAACCATCATGTCCCAAAACAACTCAAAGTTCAGTTTATCGCCCACATAAACATTGGGCTCTTTCAATTCCCTTCCGGAATTCATGCGGAAAACATCAATACATGTCATGCCGTAAGTAAACTCCCCTTTTGTCTCAATATCCACCCTGAGATGTTTCGTTGTAAACACATTCCGGTCAATCAAATACGCAACACAGCACGCATCATTTACAGGCGCTCCGTTCTTCCCTGCCCGCTTTGAATGATCGTTGTAAAAAGTCATAAAGTCATTCACAAAATCACTTACCGGAGAATGAATCTCCTGAATCCTTTTCATCACTTCCGGCGTGGCAACTGCCTGATAGGTCAGGTCAATCCCGCACATGACCTTGGGAATTTCACTTTCAAACAAAATACGCGCCGCTTCCGCATCGCTCCAGATATTAAACTCTGCTGCCGGGGTGATGTTGCCAAATCTTCCGCCTCCCATAATCACCAACTGTTTTATCTTTGCCCCAATTGCAGGTTCCTTCCTCAGTGCAAGCGCAACATTGGTCAAAGGACCAGCCGCCACAATGGAAATGTCTCCCTCCGATTCCATTAAAGTGTCAATCAAAAAATCGCATGCATGTTTTTCAATCGGCTTTCTTTTCGGCTCAAACAATTTTGCCCCGTCCAGCCCCGACTCGCCATGCACGAAAGGCGCAGTATAAAGAGGTTTTACCAAAGGCGCACTGCAGCCGGCAGCCACCGGAATATCTGCACCAATGATATCCATCGTAATCAGCGCATTTCTTGTGGTCATTTCCAAAGGAGCGTTTCCCGCAACGGTGGTCACACCCAGCAAATCTATTTTCGGACTTCCCGCCGCCAGCAGAATTGCCATCACATCGTCATGTCCCGGGTCACCGTCATATATCATTTTTACTTTTGTATCACTGCCTTCCATCATCATCCTCCTTTCCTGCCCCTTTTATTTTACCGGAGCCATCATCTTTCTGTTATTCTGCAGCACATGGATTGCCAGCATCAATATCGTAACCGCATAAGGAATCGCCTGAATAAACTGGCTGGGAATCGACAATCCCGGATAAGTTTCAATCAAAATTGCAATGGCATTGGCAAACCCAAAAATCAAACCGCCACGCAGGACGCCATACGGTCTTGCATTCCCAAGGCTGATCACCGCCAAAGCAATAAAACCGTTACCTGCCGTCATGTCCCTCACAAACATGCTGGTCGTTCCTGTGGAAAGAAAGGCACCTCCTATCCCGCAAAGGACACCGCAGATCACAAAGGCGGAATATTTTATTTTCAAGTCATTGATGCCCACGCTCCTTGCCGCCTGCACATTTTCGCCCACAGCAATCAGATGTGCCCCCATAGGCGTCTTATAAAAAACAATGCTGCAAAGAACGACACACAAGAAAGCGATCCACACGATCAAGCTGTGTCCGCTGATCACGGAAAGTATGGGAATGTCTTCAATAACCGGGATATTCACCACCGGTATCATTGCAACTTCCTCCGGCTGGTATGACCCTGATGAACCAAAAAAAGTCTGCAGCAAAAAGACCGTTATGGCGGAAGCAAAGGTATTGATGGCAAACCCCGTCACAATATGATGCGCCTTATACTTAAACGTAAAGAATGCCAGCATAAGACATAGGAACACGCTTGCCGCGCACCCCGCCAGTATCCCTAAGAACCAATTCCCCGTCAAAGCGTTTATCACAATGGAAAAAAATGCCGATACAAGCATGGCTCCTTCCAGTCCGATGTTCATTACGCCCACTTTTCCGCAAAACAATCCGCCTATCGCCGCTAAGATCACAGGGGCTACCAGCTTAAACACAATTGAAAAAACCGATAAATTTAAGATCTGTTGAAAAAAGAAACTAGCCACTCTTTTTAACCTCCTTTGCAAATTTTCTCTTATTCAGATAAGGAGTAAGCATTCTCGATGAAATCAGCATAATCATAATGACCTGTATGATGAGCACCAGTTCCCGGGACACATCTGTATTCTGCTGCATAATCTGTCCGCCCACTTTTAAATAGGCAAAAAGAAGCTGATCAGTAAAACTCCTACAGGATGGTTGGATGCCAAAAGTGCGATGATTAGCCCGTCTCCGCCCATTCCGCTTGCAAAATCATCAAAGAAGGATCTGTGCATCCCAAGCACTTCCACAGAGCCGGAAAGTCCGGCAAGCCCGCCGCTGACAGCAAAGCAAAAAACGGTAATCAGCTTAATGTTCAACCCTCCATATTGGGCAAAAACCCTGTTCTTTCCCACTGTTTCCATACGATATCCAAAAATGCTGTGTTTCATTAAAAAGTAAACCAGAACCACCATCGCCAGCGCAATCAAGAATCCAGCATGTGCTGTGATCAGTGAAGAAATTTCCTTTAATTCCAGATATTCCGGTATGTAGCGCATCCTGATGACCCCGCCGCTGTCCGGATCCCTAAAGTAAGAATTGGTCATTCCCGATGTCACCAGCGTTGCAATATAATTCAGCATCAGAGTGGTCACAACTTCGTTAATATTAAAGTAAGCTTTCAAGACGCCTGCCACAATTGCATAAATGACGCCCCCGCCCACTGCCGCTATAAAAACTGCCACCACGTGCAGTCCCTTAGGAAGTCCGATCAGATAATTGCCCGCTATTGCCGCCATAAACGCGCCTACATAAAACTGCCCCTGCACCCCCATGTTAAAAAGTCCGGTCTTAAAAGCCACAGATGCAGAAAGCCCTACCAATATAAGCGGCGTCACTTTATTGATAATATTATTCATATAGAATGTATTGGACAGCGGCAGCACAAGAAGACTTTTTATTGCCAAAAAAGGTTCGTCCGAGACCAGCAAGATCAAAAGACATCCCAGCAGCACGGCAATCACAATAGACAATACAGTAGATAACATATTCGTGTTCTTTAATTTCTGCTTCATCCTATTCCTCCGTCCCGCTCTGATCCTGACGCCCGTTCAGGATATATTTTCCTATTTCGTTTTCGGTTATCGTATCATCATTATCCCGGATTGCCACCAGTTCTCCATCATAAAGCATCCCAATCCGATCGCTTAGCCCCATAATTTCTGTAAGTTCCGCCGAAATCAAGAGGACTGCGGCTCCCTCATTGCGTTGTTCTATGATTTTATTGTGAATATACTCAATGGACGAAACATCCACTCCCCTCGTAGGCTGACAGGCTATCAGCAGATCCGGTTTCTTACTGATTTCCCGCGCCACGATGACTTTCTGAATGTTTCCGCCTGACATAGAACCCACCAAAGCGGTTTCCCCGTCTGTCTTAATCTCATATTCCCCGATTAAGTGTCTGGCCTCTTCTTTGACCTCCTTCCAGTTCAAAAAAGGTCCCTTGTTAAATTCTCCGCCGCTGTGAGAACAGATAATGAAATTTTCAGCTACAGATTGGTTAAGGCTCGAACCTCGCAGGTTGCGGTCGTCAGGAATATATCCGATGGATTCTCTTCTAAAATCAGCTGTACTGACTCCTGTTATGTCTTTTCCGTCATAAAACACCTTGCCCGACGCAGGTTTCAAAAAGCCGATGATTGCGTCAATGAGCTCAGACTGCCCGTTTCCTTCCACTCCGGCAATTCCGAATATTTCCCCCTCTTTAATGGAGAAAGACATATCCTTGATCTTCAGCGCCCCTCTCCTGTCCATGACATTCAGATGGGCAACCTCAAAAATCGTTTTTTCTCTTTGCCGTTCCACCCGCTCTCTCTTAGGCTTTAACTGCCTGCCGATCATCAGACGCGTTATCTCGTCCGGGTTCGTCTCGCTTGTTTTTAAGGTCTTGATCGTCTGTCCGTTCCTCAGCACAGTGACAGAATCTGAGATGTCCATCACCTCTTTTATCTTATGGGTAATTAAAACAATGGTATAGCCGTCCTTCACCATCAGGCGCAGCGAACAGAATAACTCTTCTGTCTCCTGCGGCGTCAGCACTGCCGTGGGCTCGTCCAATATAATAATCTTGGCATTGTTATACAGTACTTTCAGAATCTCAATCCGCTGTTTCGCCCCCACCGACAAGCGGTAGACCGGCTCGTCAAAATCCGCCGTCAGACCAAATTGCTTTGAAATCTTTTCCATCTGCTCCTTTTCCGCCTTCCGGTCGCAGAAAATCTTTTTCTTTTTTTCATTGCCAAGAGCGATATTCTGCGCCACCGTATAAGAGGGAACCAGCATAAACTCCTGATGTACCATCCCCATACCGCTGGCGATTGCTTCTCTTGGACTTTTAAAGTTCACTTCTTTTCCGGAAATATAAACTGCTCCCTTCGTCTTTTCCTCCAATCCGAAGAGCACTTTCATCAAAGTCGTTTTCCCCGCTCCGTTTTCTCCCACCAGAGCGTGAATCTCTCCCCGCTTTACACGGAAATTAACGCCGCTGTTTGCCACCGTGCCGTTGGGATAGATTTTATACATATCTTTCATTTCAATTACATATTGAGTATCCGCTCCCATTTTTCCTCCCGTATGATTCAGGCGCCTTCCAAAGAATCAGAAGGCGCCCATACTGTTAATACAGTTCAGATTTAACCTCGATTTCTCCATTCATCAAAGCTGTCGTAATCTTTTCCATTTCCTGTTTGATAGAATCGGGGACATACTGCTCATACAATTCATCCGTGGCAAGACCAATACAATTCTCTTTGATTCCCCACAATTGAGAAGTTCCCATTTCAAGCTCCCCCTTCTGATACAGTTCGATTGCATTGTAGATACCGGTTCCGCTGGTCTTAAGCATGGAAGTCAGCACGCTTCCCGGATAAATCCCATTTTGGTTGATATCGACGCCGATGGTGTATTTCCCTGCCTCATTGCCGGCTTCCAGCGTTCCAAGCCCGGCACTTGCTCCTACGTTAAAAATAATATCCGCATTCTGTGAATTATACATTGCCATAGCAAGCTCTTTTGCCTTCGGCGCATTGACAGCGTCTCCCACATAAGATTTTAAAACTTCGATTTCGCTGTCCACATAATGAGCGCCCTGCTCATATCCATCATAGAAGTCATTGATTGTAGGGGAATCCATTACTCCTATAAAACCAATCACTTTATCAGGATTGCTGCCTTCAAGCTCTGTACTTGTAGTTACCAGCGCCGCAAATGCCCCTGCAAGGAAAGAGCCTTCACACTGATTGTACATGGCATTGAATATGTTGGGTCTGACTTCCGTCATAGTCGTATCCATTACAAAAAAGTCCTGCTCAGGATACTTGTCCGCCAGTTCCAGGACAATATCGCTGGTCTTTCCTGTCAATGTGACAATTATGTCATACTCTCCGCTGACTGCCAGCGCCTCGATTGCCGGCTGATAATCCGCCTGATCGGAACCGCCTTCAATGAGTTTCGCCTTGACGCCCAATTCCTTTTCCGCCCTAAGAACACCTTCCTTGTTTCCATCAAAATAAGCATTATCTCCAAAACTGCCATTTGCATAAAAAACAACGCTAAGCGTTTCCTTCTCCTCAGATTCCTTCTTCCCGCACCCTGTCATCAATGTCGCTGCCAAAATCACTGCTGTCAAAAGCAAAGTACCAAGTCTTTTCATCTTTTCCGCCCTCCCGGTTTTTGTTTGTAAAATTTTCATTGTTTCAGAGTAAATCTTTTTGCCAAACCGCAATCCTCCTGCCCGCTCCTCCTCTCTTTTGTTAATGAAACTATTTTTCTAAAATGTTTTCCTATGCAATAATGATACAGCGGCATATTATATTTGTCAATAGTTTTATATATTGCCAAATATACACAATAATATCTTATTTTTATTATGCACTTTGTACATTTGCATAATCCTGGTTATTGACAGATATTTCTTTCTGTTACATAATAAAGAAAAACAAAGGAGAACTTATGACAATCAAAGAAATTGCTGCGCTTGCCGGCGTATCCGTATCTACCGTTTCCAAAATCATGAATGGCAAGGATGGGAACATCAATCCGGCGACCCGCAGCCGGGTTTTAAAAATTGCAAAGGAACATCACTACGAGCCTTACAGCACCATCAAGAATATCACGGCTCCCAAAAAATTTCTCATAGGTCTGTTGTTAAATTCTTTCTGTTCCTCAAACAGGATGATAGAAGGGGTGTTGGAAACTGCCCAAAAATGCGGCTACCAGCTTCTCATTTTTAATAGCATTCATTCTCTTTCCCAGGAATTAAAGCATATCACAGCACTCTGCAACAGCAGAGTAGACGGCGTAATCTGGGAACCTGTCAGCGGTCAGAGCACAGAATACGAACATTTTTTTTCCAAACAGAATATTCCTGTCTGTTATATAAATGCCCCGGATGATATTCCATCCTACTCCATCGATTTTGTAAAAGCCGGTTATGCCATGACAAAGGAATTAATCGATCAGAAGCATACTCGCATTACCTGCCTGCTTCAGGAAGGCGATCCCATATCCTCCATGATTCTGGAAGGCTTTCAAAAATGCTTGTATGATTATAAAATTGCCTTTGAAAAACAGCAGATTTTATATTCTCCTATCGATAATTGCTATACTTCCCTTATTGCCCACGGGATAACCGGCGTTATAAGCGCTTATTATTCCCACGCGCTTATGCTATATGAGCAGTTGGTAAATCTGCATTATTATATCCCCTCTTCCCTATCCTTAGTCAGCCTAAGCGATACGGAAGAATACGCCCATTATCCTCATATTTCCTGTATACAGGTTCCTTATCATGAATTTGGGCGCCATGTATGCGAAGCGCTGATCCTGCAATGCGAGAAATCTCCTCAAAGCAGCCCTCCTTCGCTGTTTACACCTGCGTATACGCTTACACACAAAAAAAGCATCCGCATCCCTTCCTTTCTGCGCATGAAGAAGCTGGTGGTGGCAGGCAGTATCCACATGGACCTGACCTTCATTGTAAACCGCCTTCCGCAGGCAGGTAAAACTACCGAAATCCTCACCTCCGTCATTTCAGTAGGAGGCAAAGGCGTCAATCAGTCGGTAGGGGCGGCGAAACTTGGACGTGAAGTGTCCCTGATTGGAAAGTTGGGAAATGATTTTGACTCAAGTCTGATTTTAAATACATTAGAAAAGGAGCATGTGACAGCCCACGGAATCTACAGGGATATGAATGTGCCCACAGGCAAGGCATATATTTATACGGGGGAGGATGGAGAAAGCACTATTACCGTCCTTTCCGGCGCAAACCAGAATCTCACGCCGGAAGATATTCGGAAGCAGGAGCACCTTTTTGCCAATGCGGGCTTCTGCCTTCTCTCAACCGAGATTCCTGTGGACGCCATTATAGAAGCCGCAAGGATCGCGCATTCATCTGACGTAAAAGTCATTTTAAAGCCTGCCGTCCTGCAGACCATTCCCGACGAGCTTCTTGCCCTGACCGATATTTTCATTCCAAATCAAAAAGAAGCTGCGACCCTTTGCCCTCACGAAGACTCCGCTGAAAAACAGGCAGAATATTTTTTGCAAAAAGGAGCCGCAGCCGTTATCATAACCTTAGGTCACAAAGGATGTTATTTAAAGAATAAAGAAGAGGCACATTTCTTTCCGGCAGAAAATTTTGCATCCATCGACACTACTGGCGGCGCCGATGCTTTCATCTGTGCGCTTGCCTCCTATCTGACCGAAGGATATCCAATCTGCAAGGCAATACGCATAGCCTCATACGCCGCCGGCTTTTGTGTATCCCGTCAGGGCGTCGTATCCGCCCTTGTAGACCGAAGCACACTGGAAACATATATCACCCAGCATGACCCGTCGCTTTTATAGAAACTGTGGATGCCTCTTTCGTAAAGGCATCCCTTTTTTCGTAATCAAAGAGAACAAATACCGGTTTCGCGCTCTTTTCCCACACAAAATCGTCCTCTCTTTTCCATACAGGATAAAAAAATGCATCCATATGGGTCATTTTCATGGTCTGTCTGGCATGGTACGCCCGATAATGCCGCAAAAGTTCAGGCTCTGCTTCTTCCTGTTGATAAAAGTTCCATATTTTCTCCCGGTAAGGGGATAAATCAGCACAAAACGAGGGACGGCTCTTGGCATTTTCCCGCAAATAGTAATCATAGGTCAGCAGTTCCCGATAAAGCTGCTCCTTTTCCGGCGTTTTTTCGAGCGCAAACTCTAACAGTACATGATATCGGTGGCTCCGCGCCGGTGAATTAACAAAATACCCCCTTTGCTCATAAAAGTCTGCCAGCTGCTCAAACATTTCAAAAGCCCCCTCAAATTCCCGCTCCAGAACAAGCAGGGTGTACATAAACTGGTTGGAGTT
>BLLW01000026.1 GCA_011959285.1 Lachnospiraceae bacterium
GGTAGAACACCAGCCTTCCAAGCTGGATACGTGGGTTCGATTCCCATCACCCGCTCTTTTTATTTGCCCGTAAATCAAAATTATCTTTGCGATATGCCTTAGCAAAAATAAACACCCCAAAGACCAAATTCGCTGCCATCACCGCCAATACGCTTATAATGGTATTTTCATCCGCAGTTCCAGCATAGATTCCGCTAAGACTGTTATTTACAAAATGCATAATCACCAGCAGCCATATGTTTTCTGCTTCCATGTACACATACCCATAAAAAATCGCTGTACACACACAATTTACCACAGTCATAAGCAGGCTGACCGCCCACATGCTCGGATTATTATGATAAAACAGGCTTAACGGAAGGTGCCATATTCCCCATATCACACCTAAAATCACAACGCCGCCTCTAAGTCCAAAGCGCTTCTGTAAAAGGGGCTGAAAAAACCAGCGCCATCCATATTCTTCTCCAAAAAAGGCTGTAAATGTAAGAAAAAAGCTGAAACACAACAAAATCATCTGCACATAGACCGCCGGATGGGCAAGAACCTCCAGAAACGCCTTTACCTTGCCCTCCACTGCATACATCACGAAGCATCTTAAAAAATAGAGCGCCAAGAACAGCAGAAAATAGCGCCACGGTCTTGCCCCTTTTTTACCCGAAAAGTTAAGCCCGCAGGTGCTTTTCACTGCCTTCTTCTCTGTCAGCAGCAAAATAAAACATCCAATCCCTGCCACATATACTGCGTACTGCCACGACAGGACCACCTCCGGGCTGATTACACTGCCAATCGCCATAAAGATCATCATTGCTGCCGACAATAGAAATCCTATAAAATACCTTATAGGAAGGATTTCCTCCTTTTCCCTTGTAAAAAGCAGTGCAAGAATAACACCCGCTGCCGGATAATACATCTGGGCATTGGGAAAGAGTTTTACATCATTCCCCTGGTTATAACTATAACCCATCAAAACACCCATAAGCGCCGTCAGACCAAAGACCGTCCCTCCAAAGATCCATAGTCTCTTTTTTTCTTTCTCATTCCACTCCATTTTCCTTCCCTCTTTTTGCCTTATTCCATAATTCAGGCAAGTGCAAACTGGCTATTATAAAGTTCTGCATAAAATCCCTTCTTCTCAAGCAGCTCCCGATGGTTCCCCTGCTCTATGATATGCCCGTCCTTCATAACCAAAATGACGTCCGCATTCTGTATGGTGGAGAGCCTGTGTGCCACAATAAAGCT
The DNA here is from genome assembly GCA_011959285.1 of Lachnospiraceae bacterium. Lineage (GTDB taxonomy): Bacteria > Bacillota > Clostridia > Lachnospirales > Lachnospiraceae > Suilimivivens. The sequence goes on from BLLW01000026.1 coordinate 1,240, forward strand.
GGTCCTCCCCTCCATCATGGCGGCAAACGCCTTCTGTATTTTGATTTCCGTCCTGGTATCGATGGACGAAGTCGCTTCATCCAAAATCAGCATAGGCGGCAGGCTGAGCATCACTCTGGTGATACATAAAAGCTGCTTCTGCCCTTGGGAAAGGCTTCCTCCGTCCTCGCCGATCACCGTGTCATACCCCTCCGGCAAACGTCTGATGAAACTGTGGGCATGAGATTTCTTTGCCGCCGCAATTATTTCTTCCTCCGACGCATCGGGCTTGCCCACCGTGATATTATCCCTTATGGTTCCCTTTTTCAGCCAGGTGTCCTGGAGAACCATCCCGTAAGAAGCGCGCAGGGATTTTCTGGTGATATCCCGAATGTCGCTGCCCTCCACACAGATTGCTCCCTGGTCCACATCATAAAAGCGCATCAGCAGATTGATGATAGTGGTCTTTCCGCATCCTGTAGGTCCCACGATGGCGATTCTCTGCCCCGGCTTCACATGCAGATTCAAATCCTCAATCAGCTTGCGATCTTCCACATAGGAAAACGCTACATGGTCAAGATCCACTTTCCCCTGCACATGGTCAAGGACGAGCGCATCTATTTTGTCCGGTATCTGGGGCTCTTCTTCAATCAACTCAAAAATTCTGGCAGCACATGCCAAGGCACTCTGCAGCTCCGTAATGACCCCGGAAATCTCATTAAAAGGCTTGGTGTACTGATTGGCATAAGAAAGGAAACAGGTCAGCTGTCCCACGGAAAGTCCTCCCCGTATGACTGCAAGGGCGCCCGTAAGCCCTACCCCTGTGTACACAAGGCTGTTGACGAATCTGGTACAGGGATTGGTCAGGGAAGAAAAGAAGATGGCACGGAGAGAATATTTTTCTAACCGCCCATTAATCTCATCAAATTTTTCCAAGGTCTCATCTTCTCTGTTAAAGGACTGGACCACCTTTTGATTACCGATCATCTCATTAATCAGCGTAGTCTGCTCCCCCCTAGTCTCCGACTGAAGTTTGAACATACTAAACGTCTTTTTAGCGATAAATGCTGCTACAAACAAAGAAATCGGTGTAATGACCACAACAACAATGGTAATGGTAACATTCACAGACAACATAAACCCAAGAGTTCCAATAATCGTGATCACGCCCGTGAACAGCTGCGTAAAACCGATCAACAGTCCATCTGCAAACTGATCCACGTCCGCCACCACCCGGCTGACAATATCCCCATGGGAATGAGCATCCATATACTTAAGCGGCAGAGCTTCAAGCTTGCGAAATGCCTTTTTTCTGATATCCTGAATAATATTGTATACGATCTTATTGTTACAGATGCTCATAATCCACTGCGCAAACGCGGTGAGCAAGATGACCACCGCCATCCTTTTTAAGATTACGAACAAATCTGACCAGAAAGATTCCTGTCCGACCCGCAAGAGCATATCCACCGCGTCCCCCGTAAGAATCGGAAGATACAAGGTAAGCGCAACGCTCACCACCGCCATCAGAATCGTCAACGTCATAAGAGCTCCATATGGTTTGATATATTTAAGAACTTTAACCAGCGTATCCTTCTGTCTGACTGTCTTCTCTTTCATTTCTGTTACCCCTTCTATTTCTTACGCTTTACTGTATTATAAATTTAATGCTCCATAGAAGCTTTTCCCGATTGCTGATCTGCGGGGCGCTCAAACTGAGAATAATAAATTTCCTGATACGCCTCACACCCCTTAAGGAGCTGTTCATGGGTGCCGATACCGGCAACGCATCCATCATCCAGCACGATAATCCGGTCTGCATGCATGAGAGAAGAAGCTCTCTGTGAGACGATGAACACTGTGGTTTCAAAAGGCATCTCCCTAACCGCCCTGCGCAGCTTAGCATCTGTGGCATAATCCAGCGCCGACGCGCTGTCATCCAGTATAAGAATCTCCGGCTTCTTGACCAGCGCTCTGGCAATGGAGAGCCTTTGCTTCTGTCCGCCGGAAAGGTTTCTCCCTTCCTGTTCGACAGGCGCGTCCAGTCCTCCCTCTTTCTGCAGCACAAATTCTTTCGCCTGTGCAATTTCAAGGGCAGTCCAGAGTTCTTCTTCACTGGCATTCTCATTTCCCCAGAGCAGATTGTCTCGGATGCTTCCTTTAAACAGCACTGCCTTCTGCATGACAATACCCACCTTATCCCTAAGGGCAGTCAGATCATACTCCCTGATATCTGCACCGTCTATCTTTATGCTTCCTTTTTCTGCCTCATAAAAGCGGGGAATCAAGTGTACCAGCGTAGTCTTTCCGGAACCCGTTCCGCCGATAACGCCAATGGTCTCTCCCCTCCCTGCATGAAAAGTGACATCACTGAGCGCCTCTTCGCCCCCTTCATGATATCTCATGGAAACATGTTCAAAGTCAATCGTCCCTTTCTCCTGTCCTTCTTTCAGCGTCCCTCCTGCATCTTTCATGCCTGTAGGAATCTCAAATATGCCTGCTACCCTGTTGCCGCAGGCAAAGGCTTTGGTTACAGTGATAATCAGATTCGCAAGTTTGACCAGTTCTATCAAAATCTGCGACATATAGTTTACTAGCGCGACCACCTGCCCCTGGGTCAGGACGCCGGATTCCACCCGGACAGCGCCGGTATAAATCAGCACAATCAATCCGCCGTTGATAATGATATAGGTAAGGGGATTCATAAGCGCTGAAACTTTAGCCGCCAGCACCTGTACCCTTTTTAAATAATCTGTCTGGCTGTCAAACTTCTCAATTTCCTCTTCCTCTTTTCCAAATGCACGGATCACTCTCACCCCGGTGAGATTCTCCCTGGTGATGCCAAGCACCCGGTCAAGCCCATTCTGCACCCGGCTAAACAGCGGAATACTGATTAAGATAATGCCGAAGACCACCACCGACAAAAGGGGAATCACCACCACAAAAATAAGCGCCGCCTTCACATCCACCGTAAATGCCATAATCATAGCGCCGAACACAATAAACGGGGAGCGTAGGAACAAGCGGAGCACCATATTTACACCCGACTGAATCTGATTGATATCGCTGGTCATCCTGGTAATCAGCGTGGAAGTTCCCTGCGCATCCATATTGGAAAAGGACAGGCTCTGAATATGCGCAAATAAGGCATGCCGCAGCTTAGTAGCAAACCCCACCGCCGCCTTTGCGGCAAAAAACTGCGCCGTCACGGAGCTGAGCAGTCCCGTCACACCCAGCCCTGCCATAATCAGGCACATCTTGATAATATAATTTTTGTCATTATCGGAGATTCCCACATCGATCATGGAGGCGACCACCAGCGGAACAATTAGCTCAAAAGAAGCCTCCAGTAATTTAAACAGAGGCCCCAAAACACTTTCTTTTTTGTAATCTTTTAAATAAACAAGCAGACTTTTCATCTCAAAATTCACCTATCATCCTCTTGTGGATTTATCTCAATTCAAGAAATTCTCAATAATAACGGCTTCCGCTGCTTCATCACTTAGTCCGAAGGTATTCAGCTTAATCAGCTGTTCATTGTTGATTCTTCCGATAGCTGCCTCATGGATGATTGCCGCATCCACATGCTTTGCATCGATCTCCGGGATAGAGCATACCTGCGCCTTATCCATGATGATGGAATCGCACTGGATATGCGCATGGCAGAGTGCATTACCGATTGCCTTGGGGTGAAAAATTTGCTTCGATTCTCCTCTTGCCACAGAACGAGAGATGATCTGGGCGCTGCTGCCCGCTCCGTTTAAATAAATATCCATGTTGGAGACGGCACTTTGCTTATCATGTGTCATAAGCTTTTCCACCACGAACAACTTGGCATCTGCCCCCATCACAACCTCCGTCTCCCGTTTGGTGGAATCCACCCCTTTAATTTGAGCTGTGTCTAACGTAAAGACAGCATTTTCCTCCATAATGATCTTTGTTACCGGATTTAAAATCTTCGCTCCGGTGCCTTCGCCCTCGCCGTAATGTTTCTCTTCGTAACGCACATTGGCATTTTTCCCTACATGAAAGGTATGGATTCCGTCATGGCGGCTGTCGTTGCATCCGCTGTTATGAATGCCGCATCCTGCGATAATCGTCACCTGGGCGCCGTCCTCTATATAAAAATCATTGTATACTTCATCCGTCATTCCCGAAACTGCAACTACCACGGGAATATGCACCTGCTCTCCCCTGGTTTCACCGCTGATATAAACATCGATTCCTTGTTTGTCTTCTTTGCGCTTAATCGTAATATGCTCTGTATTCCCATGACACAGGGAATATCCGTTATACCTGAGATTGTAAGCGCCTTCCTGCTTAAACCCTTCACTATCAATTTTTTCCAAAACAGATTCTGTTATCTGATCTATGTTTGCCACTTTCTTCTTCCTTTCTCACGAGTCTCACGCTTTATGGGCAGGGTTCATGCAGACACAGCCGGTATCTTCATTCACCAGATCAGGAAATACCTTTTCCCTTTCATCGAGCGCTGCTATTTTTCCATCCCTGACCACCATGATCCGGTCTGCCATCTGAATGATTCTTTCCTGATGAGAAATCAAGATCAGGCTTTCCATTTTATTTTTATGAAGCTGTTCAAACTGTTTTACCAGCATGGAAAAACTCCATAAATCAATTCCTGCTTCCGGTTCGTCAAAAATACAAAGCTTGTGCGGTTTCGCTAAAACAGTTGCAATCTCCAGACGCTTCATCTCGCCGCCTGAAAGGGTATTGTCTACTTCCCGATTAAGATATTCCCGCGCACAAAGCCCTACACCGCTTAAATAGTCGCAGCATTTATTTTCCGGCAGCTCCCATCCTGCCGCCAGAGAGAGAAGCCTTTTCACCGTCATTCCCTTAAATCTGGGTGGCTGCTGAAAAGCAAACCCAATTCCTGCATTGGCACGCTGGGCAATGGTGTATTCCGTAATATCCGCACCATCCATTACAATAGCGCCGCTGTCCGGCTTTTCTATCCCCATAAGCAGTTTGGCGAGGGTAGATTTTCCCCCTCCGTTAGGTCCTGTGATGACCAGCATCTCACCGTCTTCAACCTTAAAACTGATATCCTCTATAATACTCTTTTCCACTCCATTATCCAATGGATGAAAGACAAGATTTTTTACTTCCAGCATAGTAATCCTCTCTATTTCAAATACGCTTCATACTTTTCGTTGGTTTCATTTAAAAATACGATTCCCAGAATTCCCGGACCTGTGTGAGCGCCTATGGCACATCCCACTCTTCCTTCCAAAAGCCCTTTTACATGATACCGCTCCACAAGTTCTCTCTTAATATACGCATACGCCTCTTTGTCCGTACCATAGCAGACACCTATGACCTGATTCTCAAGATTCTCGCCCTTCTCCCCAACCATATCAAGAATCCTCTTCTGTGCTTTCTTCCATCCCCGCACTTTCTCTACAGCTTTCAGGGAACCATTCTCATCCACAATAATGATAGGCTTGATATCCAGCACTGTACCCGCTAAAAAAGACGTCCTGCTCAGTCTCCCGCCCTTAAACAAATAGTCCAATTCTACCACGGTAACAGCATGTTCCATATGTTCGCAAAAAAAGTGTGCCGCTTCAATCAAAAGTTCCTTAGGCGCACCGTTCTTCTGCATACGCAGTACCCGCTCCACCGCCAGCCCGTATCCAACAGAAGCACATCTGGTATCGATGATCGTCAGCTTAAAATCGGGATATTCCTCCAGGATCTCTTCATACGCCAGCTTTGCCGCATTGAAGGTTCCTGCTATTCCTGTGGAGAAGCACAGGTATAACACCTCATCCCCTCTTTGTGCAAACAGTCTGAAATGTTCCTCGAACATATATTGGCTGATATGATAGGTTTTGATATCCTTGCCGGATGCCTGTATTTCATAAAACTGGTCCGGAAAAATCGTTTCCCCGTCAAAGTAATCCGTTCCCTCTATTGTAACAGGAGTAGGCATCACATGAAGATCATATTCCTTGATGACACTTTCCGGTACATCGGAAGCTGAGTCTGTAATTATACAAAAAGCCATTTCTTCTCCTCCATCAACAATTCTTTAAAATTTCAATATTACTATACTACATTTACCAGATTTATGCATCTTAAAAATTTCTAAGCATATGATAATGCAAAAAGAAACAGGAAGTTTATGATGCATTCTAATCAAGCCACTCCCAGAATCCCCTTTTTGCAGCTACTGACCTATGAACGTCCCGATGCGGCAGCCTGGATTACCGGCAACGCCTCCCATCCCAGACTTTCAGGTCTAGTTAAATTTTACCGCACAACTTACGGCGGCGTCCTGGTGGAAGCAGAAATCTTTGGTCTTCCCAACATAGACCAGCAGGGCTCCTCCAATTTTTATGCAATGCATATTCATGAATTCGGCAACTGCTCCGACAATTTTGAAAAAACAGGCAGCCACTACAACCCTTCCAAGGATTCCCATCCTGACCATGCCGGAGATCTGCTCCCTATCATGGGCAATCAAGGCTATGCCTGGTCTGCGTTTTATGACAAACGCTTTACCATAGAAGAAATTATTGGCAAATCTGTGATTATTCATTCTAACCGCGACGATTTTACCACCCAGCCCTCCGGCGATTCGGGCACGAAAATCGGATGCGGGGAAATCAGAAAATTACTCTGATCCTTTCCGCTAATCTCTTTGTGACCATACAGCCCCGGATTTTTTAACTATCGCCGGGGCTGTGCATTTGTCTTATTCCTGTCCCAATTTATCACTCATCTTCCAGATCAAAAAGCTTTCCCGTGGCAAAAGGACTCCCCACATCGCATCTGCCATGATGATAGGTCTTTTCCACTCCTCCCGCCTCCACTTCCTTGGAAACTTCTACTTTCAAACGGCTGATTCCCTTCTCCGACATAGAATCCAGCATCTTCATTACTTCCTCCACCTGATCCATTACCATTCCCCCCTTCTTTCCTGACTCTGCTTACGAAAAAGGAGCAGTCGCCCGCTCCTTTTAAATCAAAATCCATATAACTTAATGATGGAATAATCTGATACCGGTAAACGCCATTACCATATCATATTTGTCACAACACTCGATCACAAGATCGTCGCGGACTGAACCGCCGGGCTGGGCAATGTATTTGACGCCGCTCTTATAAGCTCTTTCAATATTATCCGAGAACGGGAAAAAGGCATCCGATCCCAGCGTCACATCCTGATTTCCATCCAGCCATGCCCGCTTTTCTTCCCTTGTGAATACAGATGGCTTTACCTTAAAACGTTTCTGCCATTCGCCTTCCCGCAGCACGTCCTCATACTCATCCCCAATATATACATCAATGGTATTGTCTCTGTCTGCACGTCCCAATGTATCTACGAACTCTAATTCCAGCACCTTCGGCGCCTGGCGCAGATACCAGTTGTCTGCCTTCTGTCCTGCCAGTCTGGTGCAGTGCACCCTTGACTGCTGTCCTGCACCGATTCCGATTGCCTGTCCTCCCTTGACATAGCAGACAGAGTTAGACTGGGTATATTTCAGTGTGATCAGCGCGATCTTCATATCGATTAAAGCTTCTTCCGGCAGTTCTTTATTCTTTGTTACCAGATTAGAAAGCAGATCGCCGTTTATATCCAGTTCATTTCTGCCCTGTTCAAATGTGATTCCATATACCTGCTTCCGTTCAACAGGGGCAGGCACATAAGAAGGATCAATTTGAATAATATTGTAATTACCTTTTTTCTTTGCTTTCAAAAGTTCCATCGCTTCATCCGTATACCCCGGTGCGATCACACCGTCGGACACTTCCCTCTTGATCAGCCGCGCCGTATCTGCATCACACACGTCAGACAAAGCAATAAAGTCCCCAAAAGAAGACATTCTGTCAGCGCCCCTCGCTCTTGCATAGGCACAGGCAAGGGGAGAAAGTTCTCCCAAATCATCCACCCAGTAAATCTTTGCAAGGGTTGATGTAAGCGGAAGTCCCACTGCTGCCCCTGCCGGTGAAACATGTTTAAAAGACGTAGCTGCCGGAAGCCCTGTCGCTTCCTTCAGCTCCTTTACCAACTGCCAACCGTTAAAGGCATCCAAAAAGTTAATATATCCCGGCTTTCCGTTTAAAACGGTAACCGGAAGCTCACTTCCATCTTCCATAAAGATTCTGGAAGGCTTCTGATTTGGGTTACATCCGTATTTCAATTGAATCTCGTTCATATTCTCCTCCGTTTCGGAACGTCTTTATTTCCGATTATTTATTTTTATTCACAATGCGGGTTTCGTATCTGCCCGTGGCAATATCAATATATCTTACAAATAAAGATACTTTATTTTCTTCATTTAAGCTGTTCCAAATCCTGTCCGTGAACGCGTCAATGGTCCCTTCTATTCCCACCAGCTTCGGCTCTCCCTCAAAGCTTGGAAGGGGATTTCCGTCATGCATATAAGTATGGATAAAATGTCCCTCCCCGGCTGCCGGATTCTCATAAGAATAAGTATATCTGTTGCAGCCCTCAGGACTGCCGTTATTACTCTTTAAAATGGACATCACATATTCATATTTTCCGTCCTTTACATGCATAAGACCGGAAATTCTGGGCGTATAATTGGGACCGTCCGGTTCAAATTCCCGGCACCGCAGCGACTGTTCAAAGCTCTTTCCCTCTTTTACTCCGTCATAAATCGTATCTGTCTGATCTCCGTTTGTCACGATGGTCATGTAATCCAGCACCCTCACCGGCGCGTAAATAATTAAACTTGGATCTTCCAATTTAGAAGGATCAAATGCTTCCGTCCTGATTCCTTCGCCCTCCGTGGCAAAAATACGGTTGCGGCTGTTGGCGCTTCTTCCCATAATAAAGTACGCCGTTACTGCTTTTGTCCCATCCTCTGACCTTCCAATGACGATGCCTCTTCCCGGATATGCATTATCCGAAAGCTCCTGTGCAAGTGATAACCTGTTCATCTCATCCTCCATTCTTGCTTTGCAACATAAAACTTCTTAATAAATAGATAACGCCCGGACATTTCCTTACCAGGCTGCCCAGACGGTCGGCTCATTTTTCATGATACACTCCCTGTAGGTTTTCCTACACAGGCATCTCCTGTTTCCGTCAGTCGTGCATCTACTCTTAATAATAATGGAAGAAAAACATTATTGCAAGCCATAAACAAATACTCATTTTCGATTTTTTTCGTTTTTTGCTATCTATTAAATAGCATTAAGCTTATTTTTTTATAAAAAAGGTACTTTTTTCCTATTTATCTTCTTTGATTTACGAACTATATTGATAACGATACACTTAATTAGAGTGAAAAAGGAGAGAATATTTATTATGAAAAAGATGACAAAGAAAGTATTGGCAGTAGTTGCATCCATGGCAATCATGTGCATGACTTTGACAGGCTGCGGATCCAAAATGGCTCCGGCAAATGAGACAGTAGGTGCATTATTTGAACTTGCTGCAAAGAGCAATCCAGCTCCCATGAAAGACCTTCTTGGTTTTGCATCAGAAGAAGATGTATACAGTGCATTTTTTGAAGAAGGCGCTGAAACAGAGCTTGTAGATGAGTTAAGCAGCCAGCTTACAAGCGCAGGCGTTAATTTAACTGAGGAAGAGCTTCAGAAAATCACAGATTCCATGACAGCAGTACTTAACAAAATCAACTATACTACAGAAATCACTTCTGAAAGCAGCGATCAAGTTACTGTTTCCTTAAAAATTTATGGTTACTCTTTAGACGACATGAATCAGGTTATGATCGATGCTTCCACAACAATGATGAACAGCATCACAGAAGAGGATCAGCTGGCTGCAGCAGGCGGCGACACAGAAGTGCTGACCAAATATATGCAGCAGTATATCAGCGACTTTTTAGCTGGGCTTTCCGCTATGGAACTTAAGACAGAACCTGTGGAAGTAACTGTTGTATGTGAAAAACTTGCCGTTGATGTAAGCGGTAAGGAAACAGCAGCATGGCTTCCCAGCGATATGAACACTTTCTCAAACCAGATTGATGAAGCAATGTTCCAGTAAAATACATATTGAAGATTACTCTTTATAATAAAAACTCCGGCGCATAAACACGCCGGAGTTTTTACTACCCTTTATATAAATAAAACATTTTTATGACCTGCATGCACCGTCAACAGACAAAATCTCACCGGTCACATAGCTTGCAAGATCGCTGGCAAGATACAAAAATGCATTGGCAACATCTTCTGGCTCTCCCGGTCTTCCCAACGGAATCTTAGCTGAGATTGCATCGACCATAGCCTTTGGAAGCGCCGCAACCATATCCGTTTTGGTCACTCCCGGTGCAACCGCATTGACTCTTATATTATCTTTACCGAGTTCCCTTGCAAGGGAAAATGTCATGCCGTTCACTGCCGATTTGCTGGTGGGATAACCAACCCCTGACGGCTGACCTGAAATACTGACCATAGAGCTGGTATTGATAATGCATCCGCCCCCTTGCTCCTTCATAACCTTTGCTGCCGGCAAAATGGCATAAAACAGCGCCTTCACATTCAGATCGATTACCTTGTCAAACTCTTCCGGTGTATAGTCATATAAAGGAGTGCTCTGCGATATCCCTGCATTATTGACAAGAATATCTACCTTTCCAAATTTCTCCTTCACATCCAGAACTGCCTTCTCAACCTCCGCTGCATCCGTAAGCTTTGGGAACATACCATCCACTTCCCAATCAGCATTTTCCTCCTTAAGTTTCGCAAGCGCCTTGTCCACCGTCTCCTTCCTAGAGCCAAACAAAACGACTTTTGCTCCGTTTGCAAGATACTTGCGGACAATCTCAAATCCAATCCCTCTAGTTCCCCCAGTTACAATTGCTACTTTCCCTTCTAATAACATCATCGTACTCCTTCCCTTTTCTTTTTATCCTACATTATAGCACCTCCCTCCCAATATTCATAGTTTATCTAAAAAGTAAAAAATTTTTCGATGCCCGCTTCTCATATTTCAGCACGATTGCTGAAGTCTTCGGAAGGGTTATGCCAATCTTGCCGGATACCACCGGATATTCATGAGACTGGATAGAATACCCCTCTTCATTAGTAAACATCAAGCTTTTCACTACGCTTTCCTTGGGAATGCCAAGCTGCCATACCGACACATCTCTGGTCACTTCATGATCATTATTGTTGATCAGCACCACAATCGCCGCTTTGTGATTAAATCTGCCATATCCTAACACATTATAGGCATGATCGACATAATTAAGAGATCCTGTCAATATTTCTGGATTTTCTTTATGGATTCGTATCATTTCCCTATGGAACTGAATCAATTCCTGATCTTCATGCCCCCATGGATAGGTTCTTCTGTTATCAGGATCTGTAAACCCACAAACCCCAGCTTCATCGCCATAATAAATCGTGGGCGCTCCCGGCCAGGTCATCTGAATGACCACGGCTTCACGCATCACCGCTTTATTGATTCCCTCATCGGCAGCCTGCGCACCCAAAGTGTTCGTCCTGCCTACCTTTTTGTTAGTTCTAGTCAGGAATCTGGAATGATCATGATTGGAAAGCTCGTTCATGGCAATTTGGAGCGACGGTGTCGTAAAACTTGCCATATGGTGCCTCATAGCCCCCATAAAGCTATCCGTATTTCCATACAAGTCCCCACGGTAATCATCGCTATGCTTCTGCATGCCCGTAAGGAACCATGTTACTGGCTCCATAAAAGCATCATAGTTCATTACCGTGTCCCATTCCTTTCCATTCAACCAATCCCTAGGGCTTCCATAATGCTCGGCAAGAACAATAGCATTTGGATTTGCCTGTCTTACAGCTTTACGAAACTCTTTCCAAAAATGATGATTAAATTCAGGACTATGCCCCAAGTCCGCGGCAACGTCCAGACGCCATCCATCCGCGTTATAAGGCGGAGAAACCCATTTAGCTGCAATCCTAAGGACATAATCAAATAATTCTCGGGATTTTTCATAATTCAGCTTCGGAAGCGTGTCATGTCCCCACCAGCCATCATAGCTTGTATTATAAGGCCATGCATTCTCATTATAAAATTGGAAGTAGGAATTATAAGGACTTTCTCTTATGATATGAGCGCCTTTTTCATATCCTTCTGCATTTTCATATATTCTTTCCTTATCCATCCACTTATTAAAAGAACCGCAGTGGTTGAACACACCGTCCAGAATTACCTTCATTCCTCTTCTGTGCGCTTCTTCCACTACCTTGGCAAACAGAGCATTGCTGGCATCTAAATTTTTCTTGTTAGTAACTCTGTTGATGTATCTGCTGGCAAACCGATTCTCATACTGATCATGACGGAGCAGTTCTCCCTCGTCGCAGATAATTTTTCCAATGTGTGGATCAATACAATCGTAATCCTGAATATCATACTTATGATTTGAAGGCGAAACAAAAAGAGGGTTGAAGTAAATAACATCGATTCCAAGCCCCTGAAGATAATCCATCTTATCCAGCACCCCCTGGAGATCGCCGCCATAAAATTCACGTACCCCCATCACTGCCGGATACTTATTCCAATCGTCCACTTTTACTGTCTTATCGCCGATATACTCATATTCCGACGTAAGCACATCATTGCTCGGATCTCCATTGTAGAAACGATCCACGTAAATCTGATACATGACTGCACCCTTTGCCCATGCAGGCGTTTTAAAGCCGGGGATGACCCGAAAAGCGTATTCCGGAGATGCCTCCTTCGTCACCCCCCTAGTATCATAAATACAAGTAATCTTTCCAATCTGGACTTCAAAATGATATGCATATTCCACATCCTCCACTTCCGTCTGACATGCAAAGTAATCGAAAACCTCATCATTACTTTCTTTATGCATAATCGTTCTGTTTCCCCGGTTCACCATAAAAACCCGATCCACATTATTGAGCGCAGCACGAAATCTGATGGTAATCTGGGAATAAGGATTGGGTTCTGCGGGAGATAAATAATTTTCTGTCGTGTCGCTAAATAATGCCTTCCTATTAAAAACAGGCCGCATACTTTCAATATATTGCCTGTTATACTCCGCTTTCATCAATCGTTCAAAATCCATAAATTGTCAACTCCATTTCTAAAAGATAAAATTCCATTTATATATTATACTATACCTGTCAGATTCGCAATATACATTCTGCCTTATCCACACAAGACAGTAAAAAAGACAGTAACGAGTTACTGTCCTTTTTAGAGAAGGTATTTCTTTCTTATGGGGTATAGCAAAAAACTATATAATGTATTGGGGGGGTTACAAATAGTATAATAGCATATGGCACACTTTGCGTAAATACTCACGATTCACAAATATTACAATTTTAGTTCTACTTTTTTGTACATTTTGTACAATCACTCTTCAAAGAACGCTTCCGGAGAAGTATTTTTCCTTTCAAAAAGAGATTCAAACTCCTCTCTTCCTATCTTTTCCTTCTCAAGAAGAAGTTCTGCGCACTTATGAAGAGTATCTATATATTCTTCTATAATCGCTTTCGCTTTGCTATAACAGTCATCAATTATGTTCTTTACCTCTTTATCGATTTCTCCTGATATTAGTTCACTATGGCTCTTGGCATGTGCCAAATCCCTTCCTATAAACACCTCATCATCATCGCTGTTGTAATTGATGACGCCAATGCTCTCTGACATACCGTACCTCGTCACCATATCTCTTGCCGCCTTGGTCGCCTTCTTGATATCACTGGAAGCGCCTGTTGTAATATCGCTGAAGATAATCTCCTCTGCAATCCTTCCCCCCAGGGAAACCATGATATCCTGCAGCATTTTTCCCTTTGTGATGAACATATCATCATTTTCAGGCAGCGGCATGGTATAGCCTGCTGCTCCCAGTCCTGTAGGGATAATGGAAACCGTATAAACTGGTCCCACATCAGGAAGTACATGGAACAAAATCGCATGACCTGCTTCGTGGTAGGCTGTAATCTTCTTCTCCTTATCGGTAATGATGCGGCTCTTTTTCTCTGCACCAATACCTACCTTTATAAAGGCTTTCCTGATATCTTCCTGCATCACAAAGCTTCTGTTCATCTTCGCAGCCACGATAGAAGCCTCATTTAAAAGATTTTCCAGATCCGCTCCCGTAAACCCTGCTGTAGTTTGAGCAATCTGCTTCAAATCAACATCCTCGGCAAGCGGCTTATTTCTGGCATGTACCTTCAAAATATCTTCTCTTCCGCCTATATCCGGTCTGTTAACGCTGATTTTTCTATCAAAACGACCAGGACGAAGAATTGCCGGATCTAAGATATCCACACGATTGGTAGCGGCAAGTACGATGATTCCTTCATTTATACCGAAACCATCCATTTCTACAAGAAGCTGGTTTAAGGTCTGCTCCCTCTCGTCATGACCGCCTCCCATGCCAGTGCCTCTGCGCCTTGCCACAGCATCAATTTCATCTATGAATACGATACAAGGCGCATGTCTCTTTGCATCTTCAAATAAATCACGGACCCTGGATGCACCCACACCCACAAACATCTCTACGAAATCAGAACCGGATATGCTAAAGAAAGGTACCCCCGCTTCCCCTGCAATCGCCTTGGCAAGCAGCGTCTTACCTGTACCCGGCGCCCCTTCTAAGAGCACTCCTTTGGGTATCCTGGCTCCAACCTTGGTAAATTTGGCAGGATCCCTCAAAAACTCCACGATTTCCTCCAGCTCTTCCTTTTCTTCCTTCAATCCGGCAACATCCTTTAAGGTAATCTTCCCGTCTCCCATGGACAGCCTTGCACGGCTTTTTCCAAAATTCATCATTTTGCTGTTTCCGCCACTGTTTTGACCATTCATGATTACAAAGAAAAAGACCATCACGATAATCGCAAGCAGCACAGGAAATACGCTCGTCAGAAACCAGCTTTCCTCCCGTACTTTCTCCACTTCTGGATCTATGCCATAGGAAATCAGAACCTCTTCGATCTCAGACACATCCGTCACATACAACGTTCTTTCCGCCCCGCTTTTTAACCTGAAATCAACCTCGCCCGTAGGCGTCTGTCGGCTGGGACTGATGCCTGCATATACGATATTGCCATCCTTCAAATCCTGCATCATCTCGCCCCGGGTATACTCTACGTGCCCGTTATCCAGAAGACTTGGAATAATCAGCAGCGCAAGCAATAATAAGATGAGTATAAAATATGCATTATATCCTCTGTTTTTCTTGTTCAATGTTGTTACCTCACTGCCGGAGAATTTCCGGCTTCGCCTTTACTTATTCAAATTCTACAATCCCAATGTAAGGAAGATTCCTATATTTCTGGGCATAATCCAGTCCATATCCCACCACAAACTCATCTGGAATCTGAAAACCAGTATAGTCTACATGGACATCCACGACCCTCCGGTCCGGCTTATCGAGCAGCGTACACAGCCTGATGCTGGCAGGCTTTCGCTCCTTAAGCAGATCCAGCATATAGCTTAGCGTACGTCCCGAATCCACGATATCCTCTATCACAATAACATCCTTGCCCATGATAGGTTCATCCAAATCCTTTACAATCCTCACCACACCGCTCGATTTAGTCTCGCTCCCATAACTGGAAACAGACATAAAATCCAGAGAAACCGGCACAGTTATTCTTTTTGCCAGTTCACACATAAAAAAACTCCCACCTTTTAGAGCACAAATCAAATGAACCTGCCTGCCTTCATAATCCTTACTGATCTGTTCACCAATCTGTTTAATCTTCGCATCTACTTCCTCCTCCGAAAGCAACACCTTGATTGTTTCAGCCATACTACCAGCTCCTTTCTCTTTTATGACCGATACGCTTTTTGTATCCGCCAACTGTATTTATCCTTCACCGCTCACTACCTTTACATCCACCTGCAAGACAGTACGGGTGTTCTTATGTATTTTGTAATATTCGCTTATCCGATAACCGGGGACCCATAGTACATGATTTTCCTCTGCCAGAAGGTAAATTCTGCTTCTATCTTCTCTGGGAATCTTTTCATTTACAAAATAATCCTGCAGGGATTTGTGTCCCATCTGCCGATTGATCGTAAGATAGTCTCCTGGTCTTTTCGTCCGAAACATAATAGACGAGGTTATTTTATCATAATCAAACCATTTCGTATACGTCTTTTGTGGAATATTTTGTGAATCTTTTCGGGAAAACACTGTAAATTCCACCACCCCCAGCCATGGTATACAAACGGATAAAGGTTCAGATGTGGGAAGTGGTATCTGGTATGTTTCGCCCTCCTGCTGCATAGAAAAATTCCCACATTTTTCTTTCTCCTTCCTTTGTATCATACCCAATTCATATTTTTTATAAACGATAATGCCATAAGGAAGGTGTATTTCCTTATTTCCCTCTCCTGTAAAAAGCGCATCCATGCTTTTGATATGAGCGGCAGTAATATTCTTTTTGTGTCCTGCTGCTGCAACAACACTTTCCAAAAGAATGCGCCCCCTGATATAGTCATCCTCCTTTAATAACTCTGGTATCCTTATAAGAACTCCATTGTTTCCCTTTACATTTTGGACGCACCGCTCCATCGCCGTCATCGTCTGCCTTCTGATATACTCCTCCGCACCTAACAATTGATCTGCCGCCCGGTTCATATTGATCACCGCCCCCCTGCATACCTCCTGTTCCGCATAAGTAAGTATATGATGTCTGATACGATTTCTGGTATAGATATCTTGGGCATTGGTACTGTCCTGACAAAAGGAAATCCCCTTCGCCTCCAGCCATTTTTCTATTTCCTCCCGCTTAAGACATAATAGCGGGCGAATGACCTTTCCATTTACCGGGGGAATCCCTCCAGCCCCCGAAAGTCCCGTTCCCCGGAACAGATGAAACAGCATTGTCTCTGCCCTGTCATTGCTATTGTGGGCAACTGCAATCCTCCCCCTCCTATCCCCAAGAACAGCTTCAAACGCATGGTATCTGATCTCTCTCCCTGCTTCTTCCTCACTGATACCACACGCCTTCGCCCTTTCCTTCACATCTTCTTCCACAAGGTGAAAAGGAAGTCCTTCCTTCTCACACAATTCTTTTACAAAGCAGGCATCCTCCGCCGCGTCCTTGCGGATGCCATGATTAATGTGCACCACCTCTAGGGAAAATGGAATATGCCTTTGTATTTCAAGCAGCATAAAAAGGAGGCAGACAGAATCTGCGCCTCCTGAAACTCCTGCCGCTATGGTATCTCCTGATGCAATCATCTGATACTTTTCAATATACGCCAGTACTTTCTTAATCATACTATTAATATAGCGGAAATAGAGGAAAAAATAAAGGGTCAATCCTCTTTTTTCCATATTCCAATTACTAAAATCGTCATATCATCCCGGATGCGTCCTCTACATTGATGAATACAGAAATTTAATATGGCATTTGCAATCTCACCGGGATTTTCCAGATTTGTACTGCCAATGACTTCGGAGAGCATATCCTCTCCAATCCCTTGAGAAAGTGCATCCAACACCCCATCCGATACCATGACAATATAATCTCCATCCATCAAAGTTCTACCAACCGCCTCCATATCCGGCTTTTGGAAAATGCCAAGAGGCAGATTACCGGATGAGATTCTGTCCACTAAATGCTGACGCTTGATATAGGAGCTGGCGCTTCCCACTTTTACAAATCTGCATTCCCCACTGTACAAATCCATACTGCACAGATCCAGCGTGGACATATTGGAATTTTCTTCTCCTGTTAGAAGCGCACTATTGATCATTTGAATTGCCATTTCCATTTGAAATCCTGCCTCTAAGAATTTCTGCATTAATTCAACTACCATTGTGCTGTCACTGCACGCCTTATCACCTGAGCCCATTCCGTCAGAGAGGACTGCCGTAAGATTTCCTGCTCCCGTACGGAAAAATGCATAATTATCTCCCGAAATCTTTTCTGTCTCCTTCACTGCGCTTGCTACCCCTGTCAGCACATGAAACCTTGCCTCCTCCACATAATAAAAAGTCTTCCAATCTGCCCCCACAAAAAAAGCATTATCCTGGGCACTTACAAGACGCATATTTAAAAGCACAGAAAGAAGATCCCCGATTTCCTCGGAAGATAAGTTGTTTTTCTTTATATTTCTCATGGTGAGCGATACTTCCATCCGCCCCGCCTCATTTTCAATCAAGTATAGATTCTTAAGCTGGATATCCACCTCTCTGAGCGCATGTGAAATTTGTTTGAAGCGCCGCTCCCCCATAGGTACACATTTTCTTGACTCTTCGGCAAGCTGGGTCATGATCTGCGCCATCTCCTGAAGATGCTCCACCATAAGATTCTTGTTTTCATTAAGACGCTTCTGCCATATGTAATCTTTTCTATCTGCTTCTTCCGCCATGATTCCTCTGCCTCGTTCTGTTTCCCTAAAGCTTTCCGCTAATTCTCTAATGGAATCGGCATAAGTGAGCAGTTTTCTTCTTCCATACTCCGGCAGTATACTGTTAAACTCTTCTCTTTCGCCTGATATCTGTCTTTTCATAACCGCTTCCTCCTGCAAAGGATTATTATACACAGTAAGTAGAAAGGATTTTGTCAGAAATACGTATCAAAAACAGAAAATATTTTGACAAAAAAAACAGACGGTTCATCCGCCTGCTTTAATTCTCATCCTCAAATAAAATTTCACCCTCATACACAAGTCCCAGTTTATCTCTTGCCACTTCTTCTATGTATTTTTTGGTGTGCGTATATTTCTCAAACTCTTCTATTTCCTGTGCCCGTTCCTGCTCAACTGCAATCTGTTCTTGCAGCACTGCCTCCTTTTGCTGATAAGATACCTTTTTCGCCATCAGCCCTATGCTATTGAAAGCTACCACAATCAGCAGCATGACCACGACCAGCGAAACCAGAAACATGCCAAAACGGTTCTGCCGCCTTTTCCTGTACGCAACTTTCCTTGCCATATAAACCCCTTCATTCTTTCATATCCCTAGGATATCTCTTGCTAATGTTTAGATAATGTTATTTTAAGTAATTTTATTCTGTCCGTCAACTTGTTTTTCACACATTTTCCCGCTTTCCTTCCCTTCCTGGAAGAAAGCTTTAAGGCTCTGCCCAGCTTTCCGCATACAAACCGGAAAGGCTTTAGCATAAGTCCAATTATATGAAAAAGTGCCCTGAAAATGCGCGCTATCATTGCCGAAAGGAAATCCACCAACGGACGGCTGATGCTCTTTTTATATGCAAGCATTCCAAGTGTGGCGCCAAACACAGCAAACCACCTTAATATTCCGTTATTTTCCTCATAAAGCATATAGAATACACCTATGGCGCAAGCTATCCAAAAAATCAGATCCTCCACAGAAATCAAAAAAAGGCTGTGTCTTACCAATCTGCGCAAGATCAGAAAACCATCATACACAAATGTAATTGCAATCCCCAGCAGGAAGGAGTGCAGGAGAAAAACTACTTCATTTATTATGTTCTGGCTCATAGGCATCTACTTAAATAATCTCGACAGTAAAGATTCTCCCTTAGCGCTCATACTTGACTGCTCTGAATAAGTAAAGCTGTCGATCCTTCCATCGATATCCACTTCTCCCTTATCCAGTGTAAGTCTGTTCACATGAAGCTCCATTCCTTTAATCATCAGCATACCTTGCTCTGTCTCCAAAATAATCTCATGCTCATCAAAGGACAAAACATCATTAACGCCTGTAAGGTTACAGCTTCTTCTATTATTCAGTATCAGCTTATGCGCACGCTTATTTACATTGGTCAGATCTTCCATAATAAGTCTCCTGATACAATCTTCTCTAAAAGATTATATTAGGAGACTTGCTCATCTAGAATCACTTTTGTAAAAAAACAAATAATTACAGATATCGAAATAATTCCTTTGCCTCTTCTTTCCTGACCGTTTCCTGCACATTCAGGACTTCTACTTTGACATCTTTATTGCCAAATGCAATCGTTATAATATCGCCTTCTTTTACATTAGTAGATGCCTTTGCAGGCTTATCATTAATGAGGACCCTCCCAGCATCACACGCTTCGTTAGCGACAGTCCTTCTTTTAATTAGTCGGGAAACCTTTAAATATTTATCTAATCTCATATAAGTCCTTTCCTAATGCATCTAAAATCATTCTTATACAAAAAGGACCTGCTGTGCAGGTCCCTTCTAATCCTTCGTCTTATTCGTTTACTAAATCCTTTAAAGCCTTACCAGCTTTGAATTTAGGCGCCTTAGAAGCTGCAATAGGCATAACCTCGCCAGTCTGAGGATTTCTGCCTTCTCTTGCTGCTCTTTTGGATACTTCAAAAGTACCAAAGCCAACTAACTGAACCTTTCCATCTTTCTTTAATTCGTCGGATACAACATCAACAAAAGCCTTTAAAGCCTTCTCCGCATCTTTCCTGGATATTTCGGCCTGATCTGCCATAGCTGCGATTAACTCTGTTTTGTTCATTTCGAACTCCTCCTCTTTATATGAGTGTTTTTTTCATAGATGTCTCTTTTGAAACGCCTATATTTATATATAGCGTTTTTAATCATATTTGTCAAGAAATATTTCCTGTTTATCCTCTTTTTATGCGGTTTTTGCTGATTTTCCTTTCTATTTCCTATCATCAATCGAATTATTACTTACCGAATTACCGCTAATCGTGTCACCGTTTGTGGTCTCCCTTATCAATCTGTTTCCACTTACCGTATAATCTCCCAAAATATCCTTTGTATTTTCAGGATCCAAATTCGGGAATGAATAGGTCACATTCTGATTATCATTGGGAACCGTAATGCTATAGCTTCTGGTAATATATCCCGTCTTCCTCAGCGTAATCGTGTGCTCACCAGCCGTCTTAGTATAAGTAACCGGTGCAATACCTTTATACATATTATCCTGATATACATCCACCCCTGCTGGCGCTTCAATCGTGATTGTGCTCTCCTTACTTGCGTCAGGCGTAATGCTGTTTCCTGAAACTCCGCCGCTCTGACTCTCCTCTAAATTCATCCTGACCGTAGTCGTCTCTCCATCCACCTGGAAATACTCTGAAAGAGTGTCATAGCCTGAAGCCTTCGCTGTCACCTGATGAAGTCCAATCGGAAGTCTCACAGGATAGGTCGTATCTACCTTGTCGTCATCCACATACACTGCCGCCGACTCCGGTATAATCTCAAACTTAACGACACCGCTTGTAGGTTCGGGTATCTTAATATCTTTAAGATCCAGTATCGTTTCCTTATTTCTCTCGATGGTTATCTCCCTGGTTTCATCTATTCCTTCGCTGGTGAGCCTGACACTGTATTTTCCCTCCGGTATGGTAAAGAGCATATCCGGTGCAATCTGAGAAATAACGGTTTGTCCAATTTCAATCCACCCTCCCAAAACTGCATCGTCATTTACAAGATCCAGATAACCATGCCCCTTATCCACGGTAATGCTCACGACCTCGTGCCCTTTCCCCCTAAATGTAAGCACATCCTGGCGGATAATTTGATCTGCCGTAATCGATCTGCCGTCTGAAAAAGCCAGCACCTCTACATCCATGCTGTAAACTTCATCGCCGATGGACACACTTCCCTTTCCTGTGTCCAGATTATATTTCACGACCCCTTCATAACTCCATGCATCTTCCGAGAGGGCAACTGATCCCACTCTGCTAAGTTCACTATTATATGTAAGGTCAGCCACATCCCCTCCTCTAAGCTGCGCCATGCTCATGGCACTGCCGTACTTATCCTGTACGAGTGTGGCTCCATCGTAGCTTAATGTTTTGTTTTCATTTCTTTCAATCAAATGTACTACTATAGTCTGATCCTGCTCATTAACAGACTTAATAACTGCCGATGCCACAGAAGTATAGATATTCACTACCTCTTCCTGCTCACCATTTTCGTAAGCACTCTCAAAAGTTGCTTCACGCGCCATACTGGCGGCGCTGCACCCAGTCAGTATCAAGCACAACCCACAGAGAGATGCTTTTATTATCTTTTGTATTTCGTCTCTATTCATCATTTTTCATTCCTCAAATATGCTACATCCTTACAGCCCGCTATATTCCATCGTAAAAAAGGCTGGATGCTTAATCAATATTTTCATATTCTCATTTAGAGTATACCACGTAGCCACGATTAGTCAAACCTTTATATCAATTTGTTAAAAGCTGGCATACCGTTTTTTGAAGCCTTTCAAAAATTCCTGTTTATTTCTTTCCTGTTCTGCTACTTTATTCAATTTCTCCAGATTTTTGCCGGGAATCCATGCTTTTCCGGAATTATAATAAAAATTGACGATCTTCCAGAACTTTTCCGGATAAGCAAGCCGGTAAAACAACTGTTGATATTCTTCTTCTTCCAGCGGGCGTACTTTTTTATATGCATCTACCAACTCATAACCTATTTCCTCTGCCCATCCGTTTTTCTCGAGCAGTTTTCTCATAAACAAATACAAATCTCTGACCGGACTCTCACACACACATTTCTCAAAATTAATCAGGTGCATCTGATCACCTGCGATCAAAATATTATGATACTGATAATCTCCATGGCAAATGAACTGTTTCTCTTCCTTTTTTTGATGAAATCGAAGTTCTTCCGCAAGCTGCAGCGCCAAATTATAAAAATAGTCATAATGCTTAATCAGACAAATTTCAAAATCTGTCTTCTGCCCTCTGTCCTTCAGATACTTTCTGACCCTTCTAAGCTCCTTGTTATGTTTCTCAAATTCCATATAGGCATAACGCGGCGTGGCCTCACCGGCTAAGGGAGAACCCTCCAAATAAGATGCATTATGAAACTGGGCGAGCGTCCTTACTGCCTGCTGGCACTCCTCCCGGTCTTTAACGTTACACTCCCGTCCTTCAAAATAGGTTTTAAGAATATAGCCTGTTCCATCCTGATCCCGGGTCAAAAGCTCCTGATTCTTGTTTCTAAGGATGCTCTCTACGTTTGCAAATCCTCTTTCCTTTACTATAGTAAGCAATGCATCTTGGAAAACCACCTTTTCCCCATGCCCCGCATATTCTTTTAAAATTAAGATTCCCTGCTTCGATTCACAAAGAATAGCGCCCCGCCCCTTCCAGGTACGAAGCACTTCTATATCATAATTTTCCAGCAGATTGATGCTTCTGTCATTCACGGCGATTACCCCCAATTTGTGTCATATCCTATCATATGAGGAACCGCCTTAAAGTATTACTGAAATTCTTTTGCCACCTTAAGAAGAATCTCTCTCTCATTGCGGGAGGGATCTTCAATTACATAATCCAACAGTTTCCTTAGCATGACGCCAATTTCTGGTCCTGGCTGCACGTCCATTTCCTTCATAAGGTCTTTCCCTGTAACCGCAAGCATCTTTAAAGAAATACACTGCTTTTGTGCTATGATTTCTCCGTAAACCTGTCTCACTGCCGCAAGCCGCTTTTCTTTCTCCATACGCATGTAACTACTCTGCGCTTTTATATCTGCCTGTTTAACCTCAAATAAAAGGGGAAAAATATCTTCCCCAGCTTTCAGAATGGCACGCCTTACATGCTTTGGCACCGGCTCCACATCATAATCATGATATTTCACCAGATTTGTCACCATATATATAGTATCATTATCAAATTTAAGCCTTTTTAAAATGTCCCGGGTTATCTTCTCAGAAACATCCGGGTGTCCATGAAAATGGACGATTCCCTCCACATCTATTGTAAGTGTCCTTGGCTTGCCTATATCATGAAACAACATGGCAAGGCGCAATATCCTATCCTGCCGTATTTCCTGCATAGCTTTGAGCGTATGCTCTCCCACGCTATAACAATGATGGGGATTATTCTGCTGCGTCTCCATACAGGCATCAAATTCAGGCAATATCACTTTTGTGATTTCGGTTTCATAAGCAATCCGAAGCTTTTCCGGGTGAGCTGAAACCAAGAGCTTAACAAGCTCTGTCTGAATCCTTTCTGCACTGACACGAATCAGACTGGGCGCCAGTTTTTTCATTGCTTCTAAAGTCTTTATGTCAATCTCATATCCAAGCTGTGCAGAAAAACGCACAGCGCGCATCATCCGCAGCGCATCTTCTCCAAATCGCTGCATGGGGTCTCCTACGCAGCGGATGACCCTCCTTTTTATATCCACAAGCCCTTCAAAAGCATCCACAAGCCCGGATTGATTATTATACGCCATGGCATTGATCGTAAAATCCCTACGTTTTAAATCTTCCAACAGATTCGCTGTAAAAATCACTTCCTTGGGATGTCGGCTGTCTTCATATTCACCGTCAATACGGTAAGTAGTGACCTCAAATCCTTCTTTATCCAGCATCACCGTAACCGTTCCATGTTGTATTCCAGTATCTATGGTTCGATCAAAAAGCGCCTTTACCTGCTGCGGCTTAGCAGAAGTGGTAATATCCCAATCGTCCGGCGTTCTCCCTAAAATCACATCACGGATGCAGCCGCCTACTGCATACGCTTCGTAGCCGGCTTTCATAATCGTATCTATGATAAAATTCACTTTTTCAGGCAATTGTATCACGATTGTATTCTGCATCCGTAAGTTTCCTTTTATTTTATATCATTTAATATGCTCTTCCCCAGTATACCATTTTCTTTGCCTGCTTCCCGCAGTAAACACAAGTTTCGGACAGGCATTCCTGCTCAAAAGGCATACATCTGCTGGTAACTGCCATATTTTCTTTGATGGCTTCCTCACATTCCTTCTCTCCGCACCACATAGCCTTTACAAAACCTGCCTTTGCTTCAAAGATTTTTTCAAACTCGTTTCTGTCTACAGCAGTATAGGTATGTGCTTCAAGATGTTTCCTCGCTTTTTTCAGCATATCGCTTTGAATCTTTACAAGAAGCTCCTCTATCGTTTCTTCCAATTTACTTAGCTCTACCTCAATCTTTTCCCTTGTATCACGACGACAGATCACACATTTTCCTGCTTCTATGTCCTTAGGTCCAATTTCTACACGCATTGGGATTCCCCTCATTTCCTGCTCGGAAAATTTCCACCCGGGACTCTTATCACTATCGTCCACTTTAACGCGGAAACTCTTTAATCTGTCGCGCAGCTCATATGCCTTGTCGAGGACACCTTCTTTCTTCTGCTGGATTGGAATGATCATCACTTGGGTAGGAGCAATCTTAGGAGGCAGCACCAGTCCTGAATCATCCCCATGTACCATGATAATTGCACCGATAATTCTCGTAGACATCCCCCATGAAGTCTGATGCACATATTTTAACTGATTATCCTTATCTGTGAACTGAATTCCAAAAGCCTTTGCAAATCCGTCTCCAAAGTTATGACTGGTGCCGGACTGCAGTGCCTTTCCATCATGCATCAGCGCCTCTATTGTATAAGTCGCCTCTGCTCCTGCAAATTTTTCTTTGTCCGTCTTACGTCCCTTGACCACTGGGATGGCAAGTACTTCCTCGCAAAAATCCGCATATACATTCAGCATCTGTTCTGTTCTCTCCTGTGCCTCCTGTGCAGTGGCATGGGCAGTATGCCCTTCCTGCCACAAAAACTCTCTGGAACGTAAAAAGGGTCTCGTTTCCTTCTCCCAGCGTACCACGCTGCACCACTGATTATACACCTTAGGCAGATCACGGTAAGAATGAATATCCCCTTTATAAAAATCACAAAACAAAGTTTCCGAAGTAGGTCTTACGCACATTCTTTCCTGCAAAGGGTTCAACCCCCCATGTGTCACCCACGCCACCTCCGGCGCAAAGCCTTCCACATGATCTTTTTCCTTCTGCAAAAGGCTCTCTGGAATGAACATAGGCATATAGACATTCTCCACACCAGTTTCTTTGAACCGGTCATCCAGCTGCCTTTGGATATTCTCCCAGATAGCATACCCTGCAGGCTTTATTACCATGCAGCCCTTTACATTGGAATAATCAATCAATTCTGCCTTTTTCACCACATCCGTGTACCACTGGGCAAAATCTTCGCTCATGGATGTGATGGCTTCTACTAATTTTTTCTCAGCCATTTTTTCCTCTTTTCTGTACGGTCCTTTTTCTTTACCTTTCAAACTAACCCTGTCTGTAATCCTGCATTCCCGTACCAATCACAAAATTCCCAGACTGTCCAGCGCTCCCTTTTGCACCTTCCTGCACAAAAGTGTAACACAAAGGGTGGCACACCTCTCCACCCCAAAAGGGACCGGAAACCGGCGGTACCACCCTAATTAATGCAACAAACCAAAATGTTGTAAACATTCTCTTTTCTTACCGTTATCGCCGGTGCTACGCTGTATTTTCATACAGGGCTCCAAGGCAGGTTCCGGATATTCCACTTGAAAATCTTTCAGCTCCTTTACAACAGATGATACCATTCCTTCTGTCAGGCAAGGGATTTTCTCTCTGGAAGCTTCCTATCTGTACTAATCCTTTTCTTCGCCACGTCTGTAATGCTATTTTATTCTACCCCTCCGCTCTCACGGAACTGTAACATGATTGTAGAAAAAAAAAAAAGATTTGTCAACAGACTTTCATGCATTTTACTTCCTTTCGCAGCTTTTCTGCCTGCAAGATACGTGGTTTCCCATTCCCAAAATCAAAAACAAAAATGGGAGATTCAGCACCTGCGCAAAACTCACCATATTATGAGCAAAGTAGCATACAACACACACCGCCAAAGCGTAGCGTTCCGGATTTTGGTCTCCTTCCTTCATACATTTTTTTACAAATAAAATGAAAATACTTGCAAAAAGACACGCCCCAACCGCTCCCGTATTGACAATTGCGGTCAGCAATTCATTGTGGGCATTCGTCAGACGGTTGGCTCCAAAATAATCCCGCAGTTCTCCCGCAACTTCTGGCAGGGAATATGCATATGCGGAAAAGCAGTCGGGACCTACCCCGAACAATTTATGAAAGACCGGCATCTGACCATACATCTGTAGACCACTGTAAATAGCCGCTCCTCTTCCATTTCCCCATTCCCTGTCAAATATCAATCCATTCCTGTCTTCCAATCCCGGAATGCCTTTCCATGTATTGATTCCCGTCACTGTCAACCAGCATATAATCCCGCCAAGCAAAAAGAGGAGCATGATTTTATGTACGCTTTCCTGCTGCTTTTTATTCCTATATCCCTTCCATTTCAAATGCAGAAAGAAATATCCGCATAAGGCAGCAACACCCATGAACAAAGTAGTATTGGATTCCGTCAGATAACTACACAAATTATTCCTGTCATAATTATATCCCTCCGGCGCGATTAATCGAATCAGGCGTACCAGCTGTGCTGAAAGGCTCCATAGAAATAAGAGCAGGAAATAGTCCGCCGTCCATTCTTTCTTTTTTACAGCTATCCATAATAAAGTAAAAAACAAAGCGCCCCAAAAAAGGAAAATACTGCTTCCTCCCTGACAAAATCCTGCCATAAATGCGATTATCGCATAAGCGCCATACAATTTTCTTCTTTTTTTATGAAATAAAAACAAGCATATTCCCACAGGCGCCCAAATTGTGAGATATCCGCAGAACCAGTTAATATTTCCCAGCGTGGAAATAAAAGCAGGATCCCTTACCTCCAAAGGGATCAGATAAAGCGAAAAACGGTCCAAAATGCCAAACAGGAAAACCATCGCCGACGCTGCCAGCCCCACATACCAGACGCTCCTTTCTCCTGCCCAAAACCTGGAAATAAGAAAATACAATCCGCATAAGGTAAGCAAGAGGACCAAACCCATGTACCATCCTTCCGTTCCCCAAAGCGCTTCCTTCTGAAAGTCGGAAAAAGCATACGAAACAAAAAGTTCTGTTGCGTACAATATCACCAGTAAATCTATCGCCGACACCCTGTTCCAATCTATCAGATAAGCTTCCCTGCACCTGATACGCCGGGAAAGAACCTGTCCTGCATAAATCAATCCAATTAACCCAAGAATCACCAGTGCCGCCAATGATGCAAAAATAAAGAATCTGAACTTCGCTTCCCCAATTTCCACATACCCCTGTTTCATATAGAGAGGATATATACCAAAAATTAAAATTAAATATGCAGTTACAAATACATTCCCCGCCCTTTTTACCAATGTGCCACCCCTTCTCTCTTTTATAGCGACACTCTTAGTATAACAGCCCCCCAACTATCCTGTAAACATCGCATCCTCTTTTGATGTTATTCTATTTCAGCCACCGCCTCCTGACTGCGTTTTCTGCTCCAGAGGTATTTGCAGGTTTCGCAGACGATTACCAACGACAGAGGTCCCTTAATGATGCCCCATACACCAAACAACTCAATTCCTGCAAAAACAGCAAACAAAATACCTACCGGCCATACCCCCACTTTTTCCCCTATAAGTTTCGGTTCCAAAAACTCCCTTACCAACGCGCACACCGCATAAAGGCTAAAACACAAAAAAGCCTGCAGGTAATTCCCACTAATCAGCCGGAAAACGGCAAGAGGTATCAGCATAATACCCGTCCCAATAAAAGGAAGCATATCCATGATTCCCGTCAAAATTCCATACAAAATACCGCCCTCCATTCCCATAAGGGCAAGCGATACGGCACATATTGTACTAATAATACCAAGAATGATTATCTGTGCCTTGACAAAAGTTTTTACGTAAAGAATTACCTTTTTTACAACTTCCCTTACCCCTGTAAGTCCTTCTTCATTTTTCAATCTGGTAATATATTGATCATAATCTTTCATGATCAGCAGCACTGCTATCATCATAACGACTACAATACTTATGAAGCTTACAATATTTTTCATATAATTTACAGATTTTCCCATCATTTCAGGTAGAACATTGACCTCAAGGTTGTCAATAAAAAGATCCACCTGCTCTATAATAAATTTTTCGATTTGGACACCGTCTACCCCAAATTTTTTCCCCATCATGCTGCAACAGTCGCCTAAAAATACATTAAATTCCTTCTGATAGTCTGGAATCTGCCCGGCAAGACGACCTCCACCAGAAATCAGCGCCGACAAAATCACCCACAACAATATGACCATAAGGACGCCAACTACAAACAAAAGAATGCCAGCGAGAACCGATTTTCGGATTTTTATCTTATTATGAAGAATCCGCACCGCTGGATTTAAAACACCTGCCAATAAAAAAGCAAAGAGGAAAGGAGATACCACAGGACTTACATATTTCATCCCTAGGTAAACCAAAAAAGTAACCGCTACCGCCGTCAGATATTTCTTTCCACCTTCGGTTATGCCTATTTTATCCATTCCAATTTTATCCATAAAAAATCACCCACACCTTACCAAATTCACACAAAAGACTACTGGTAGTATGAGTAATTTTAACTGAAATATGACCTAAATATTTTTAAATTCCATTGGAAAAGAAAGGAAGAAAAATTTCTTCCCCAGGCTTCTTTTCAAATTTCATTTCCTTCTTCTGTATGGGATGCTCCAATACCAGTTTATACGCACAAAGCGCTACATTCCTGCAGCCAATTTCTCTGCTAAGTATCTTTGCGTCCTCACTTCCATATTTGCTATCCCCCAAAAGGGGCATGCCATTATATGCAAGCTGCACCCGAATCTGATGATGACGCCCGGACAGAAGCCGTACTTCCACCAGCGAAACCTCCTGTTCCTTTTCCAAAATCATAAGTGTTTTAATTTTTTTGTAAATCAAAATTGATTTCTTAGCGTTGGGAAAATCTTCTTTTACAATAAGGGATTGATTTGTCTTTGCGTCCTTGTACAGATAGTTCTCCAGCCGCTCTTCTTCTTTATGGCAATCCCCATAAATAACTGCGTAATAAAATTTATGCATTTTGCCGCTGCTTACCTGACTGCTCAAAGCGGCTGCTGCCTGCTTTGTCTTTGCAAAAACCAACACTCCGGTAACTGGCTGATCCAGTCTGTGAATGATACCTAAATATGGCTCACCTTTTCCACGATATTCCGGCTTCCCTGCAAGATAGTTCTTTAGCTCACTGACCATATCCTGCTGACCGACCCTCGCTGTCTGCGTTGCAATTCCCGCAGGCTTAAACACCACAATCATATGTTCATCTTCATAAATAATATTTTTCTGCACTGTTCTTCCGTCCTTATACCTTAAATCGGTAGCCAACACCCCAAATCGTCTCAATATATTGAGGCTTTGCAGAATCATATTCTATCTTTTCACGTATCTTCTTAATATGCACCGTCACCGTTGCGATATCTCCTATGGAATCCATATCCCAGATTTCCCGGAACAATTCCTCTTTCGTATATACATGGTTCGGATGCTCTGCCAAAAATGTCAATAGGTCAAATTCCTTTCCGGTAAAAGCCCTTTCCACGCCATCTACAATGACTCTTCTTGCAGTTTTATCAATACGGATACCGCGAATCTCGATAATATCATTATTTTTCTGTGTGGAACCTACAAGCCTGTCATATCTTGCCATATGTGCTTTCACTCTTGCAACCAGCTCACTGGGGCTAAATGGCTTTGTCATATAGTCATCCGCACCCAGCCCTAATCCTCTTATTTTATCAATGTCATCTTTTTTTGCCGATACCATGATAATTGGAATATTTTTTTCTTCTCTGATTCTCTTACAGATTTCAAATCCATCCATACCGGGCAGCATCAAATCAAGCACAATCAAATCAAAGTCTTCAGACATTGCCGCATTAAGCCCCTCGTCCCCCTTATTCTGGATTTCAACATCAAATCCACTCAGCTCAAGATAATCCTTTTCCAAGTCAGCAATCGCCTCTTCATCTTCAATAATTAAAATTCTGCTCATTTTAAACCATTCCTTTCAATTTGTATCTTTTTTTAAACAAAGCATCTGTTCGCAGCAGAGCTTTTTATTCCGTCTCCTGATATTTGCGAATTACAAAATGCATGCAAGTCTCCTCGCCTTCCTTGCTGGTTGCCCAAATATACCCGCCGTGATCTTCAATAATTTTCTTTACGATAGATAATCCAATTCCGCTTCCTCCCTGCGCCGAATTTCTGGAAGTATCAGATCTATAAAAGCGCTCAAATATCTTGGGCAGATCCTTTGCTGCTATCCCTTTTCCATTATCCTCTATTTCCACGCGTATGGAATCTATCTCATCCAAAATACGGATATCAATCTCGCCTTTAGGCTTATCGAGATACTTAATACTATTTCCTATGATATTGTTGATTACTCTCTTAAGTTGTTCCGGATCTGCAATAATCTGCGTACCCGGCGCAACCAGATTTGCATAGTTGAGTTCTATATTTTTAGATTCCAGATCAAGCCCTACTTCCTCAATACAATCCCCGAAATATTCGGAAACGTTTATTTTGTGAAAATGATAAGGAATCCGGTTAGAATCGATTCCTGAATAAACAGTCAATTCATTGATCAATCTGTCCATATCGTTTGCTTTGTTATAAATGGTCCTGATATATTTATCTATTTTTTCTGGCGTGTCTGCCACACCATCCATGATTCCTTCCACGTATCCTTTAATTGCGGTAATCGGTGTCTTAAGATCATGAGAGATATTGCTGACCAGCTCCTTGTTCTGCTTTTCCGCCAGAATCTTTTCGTCCGTAGATTCCTTCAGCCTGAAGCGCATATCCTCATAATTGCGGTACAGCTCTCCAATCTCACCGTCGTCCTTATCGGGGAGCCTGTATTCAAGATTGCCCTCCGCTATATTCTGCATGGCGATATTTAACTGGTTAACAGGAGCAAAAACCCCCCGGCTGATCCAGTTTGTGAGAAACAAGCTGGTAAAAATCAAAATCAACATGATGGCAATCGCCATATCCACAAACAATTCCCTTGAAATAATAGAATTGGTCTTTGAGATCACAAAAAAGCTGCCCTCGCTGCCATCAAAAAAATAAAAATCCATCTGCCTGACCAGCTTTTTCATATCATCATAATAAAAACTGGGTTTTTCTCCCTGTCCTATGTTCTCTTCCTGAAAATCCGGCAGTTTTTCAAAAATCTGCTTTGCTGCCAGTTCATTTCCTGTATAATATAATGCGTTTTCCCTGCGCACAATGATATAAGAGGATTTATTGGCAATTCTTTCATTAATCTGGATAAGGACCTCTTCCTTTTCCAGCCCTGCCGGATCTTCCTCAAGAATCCTATCTACTTCCTGAAAAATCTCATCTGAAATCAATCTGGATGCCTGCGTAGGATCAATCAGCATATTATAATCATCATTTCTAAATCCGAATTCTTCCTGCTCCTTTATGAGGAATCCTCCTATACAGATAAACGCTGTACAGGCAAGCGCCAGAGGAAGCAGAATAATCGTAAGAAAGGTTATAACCAATCTAGTCTTAAACTTCATGCCTATACCTCTTGCACACCACAGCTTCAACTGTGGCATTGCATTCGTAGATTTCTTAATCTGCTTTTACTTTCAACATGCTTTTATATCGATTATATCACATACCATAAAAAGCTGGTTATTAAAGAATCAATGAAACTATAAAAATTTTATAAATTATGAAGATGATATTGACTTTTATCGTGTATTTTGTATAATAAAACAGTAATCATTACTATTTTAAAACCAGAAAGGAATCTTATGAATCTCAAGCACAGCAAACAGCGGGATTCCATTAAAGCATTTCTGGCCACCAGAAAAGATCATCCCACCGCGGATGTTGTCTACAAGAATGTACGTCAGTCTTTCCCGAATATCAGTCTTGGAACGGTGTACAGAAACCTGACCCTGCTTGCAGATCTCGGTGAGATTACAAGGATTCGTGTAGGCGATGGCGTAGATCATTTTGATTACGATACCTCACCTCATTATCATTTTGTCTGCTCTGTATGCGGATGTGTGGCAGATTTGGATATGCCAATGTCAGACCAGATTACCAAAGCGGCGCAAGAGAATTTTGAAGGTGAAATTGAGGGACAGGTGACCTACTTTTTTGGCCGCTGTGATAATTGTATTCCCCAAAATTAATATAATAAAGAAAAGGAGATAAGTATTATGAAATTTGTATGTCAGGTATGTGGTTATGTTTATGAAGGAGATGCAGCACCGGAGAAATGCCCCGTTTGTAATGCACCCGCAGAAAAATTTACTGCTCAGGGCGATGAGAAAGTATGGGCTGCTGAACACGTAGTAGGCGTTGCCCAGGGCGTAAGCGAAGACATTATTGAAGATTTAAGAGCAAACTTCAACGGCGAATGTACAGAAGTTGGTATGTATCTTGCAATGGCAAGAGTTGCACACAGAGAAGGTTACCCTGAAATCGGTTTATACTGGGAGAAAGCTGCTTATGAAGAAGCTGAGCATGCCGCTAAATTTGCTGAACTGCTCGGTGAAGTCGTAACTGATTCTACTAAGAAGAATCTTGAAATGAGAGTAGAAGCCGAAAACGGCGCTACAGCTGGTAAGTTCGACCTTGCAAAACGTGCAAAAGCTGCAAACCTTGACGCGATTCATGACACAGTTCATGAAATGGCACGCGATGAGGCTAGACACGGCAAAGCATTTGAAGGTCTGCTTAAGAGATATTTTAACTAAGAAAGGAGCAATTAAAAATGAAAAAGTATTTTTGCAACCCTTGTGGTTACACTTATGATCCTGAGAAAGGTGATCCCGAACATGGTATCGCACCTGGAACCGCTTTTGAGGATATTCCTGATGACTGGTGTTGTCCTCTCTGTGGAGTTTCCAAGGACATGTTCCAGCCCTGCATAGACAATTACAACTAAATTTATTTTAAAGTATATAAAGGGAGCATTGACGACATTTAAAAATCAATGCTCCCTTTTACATATTGCATCAATGATGGATAATGGAATATCCGAATCCATTTGCAAATGCATCAATCTTCTTTCCTTCTTTACATAAAGAGCAGCCTTCTGGATTATAAGTCTTATAATCCGGTATATCCGTAATCGTAAACAGTGACTTGATCGGAATACCCATTACGCTGTTCGCCGCACTGAAGACTGCGCTGATGCCGCTGATGGTGGCGCCATAATAACTCAGCGCCTGAGCTGCCTTAACAATAGTCTGACCTGTAGTTGCAGATGCCATGAGCAAAAGAATATTTTTGTCACTGATCATGGGAACCATATTCTCCCTGAAAACCAGCTGTCCTGAATTTACATATTCAGGCGTAACAATGTAGATGGTGTTATGAGAATTCATGGAGTAAACTCCTGCCCTCGTCAGATCCTCTGCGAGAAACGCGCCTATGATCTCGCATCCGTCAATACATACAATCGTGTCAACAATCGTAGTTGCCGTTATCTGTTCACTGAGTGCCTTAGCCGCCGCAGAAGCCTCGCTTAATCTGGACTTTATGGTGGTCATGTCCAAAAAATAGTTGACGTGGGAATTGGGCGTCACAAAATGTCCGGGAATGGCTTTTAGCACAACGTTGCGATGATTTGGTGATTTGATTTTAATTGTCTCTTGCATAGGCATATCCCCCTACTTAATATTATTTACTTTTCGCCTTTAAATTGTGCGATAACTGTATAATAATATAGTAAATGATATGACATTATTATGCAATCATTTCTTTTGTCAGATAGAAAAAATATAACAGTGAAGCCATAAGACCTCACTGTCACATCATTATTGCAGTTTAAATTTATTTACTTCATCATTCAATTTCTGTGAAATATTCTTGTTGGCATCTGCCTCTCCACTGATGTCCTTCACACTCACTGTAAGCCCTGTTGACATCTCGGCAACATTTGCGACACCCTTTGCACAATCCTCCACTGCATCATTTACCATGGAAATCGCATCCTTGATACTATCGATGTTGTCCCTGATCTGTCTGCTCTCATCCGCAAACGCTTC
Organism: Lachnospiraceae bacterium; assembly: GCA_011959285.1. Lineage (GTDB taxonomy): Bacteria > Bacillota > Clostridia > Lachnospirales > Lachnospiraceae > Suilimivivens. Next base: position 35,910 of record BLLW01000026.1, read on the forward strand.
CATAATCTCACCCATATTTCCAACATCGCTTTGATAGTTTTCACTGGTTTTAAGCAGTTCCTGATAGCCTGCCACTGCCGTCTTATTCATAAAATCAAGCATAATTTCCGCCTCTGCCGCAAGTTCATTGACCGCCTCCGTTACATTGGCGCTCACCGTACGGATCTGGGCTGCCGCTTCCGCCGAATTGGACGCAAGTTTTCCAATTTGATCTGCAACTACTGCAAATCCTTTTCCTGCCTCCCCAGCTCTTGCCGCCTCTATACTTGCATTTAATGCCAGCAGATTTGTCTGGCTGGTAATACTAATGATATTGGCAGTGAGTCCTCCAATCTCTTCCACCGCTCTGGATTTTTCAATCTTTTCATTGACCGAAGCTGCCATAACATTCGTCTGCTCTATCGCATTCTTCTGATTTTCAACCGCGCTCTTGTAAATCTGCGCCGCCTTATCTATGATTCTTACAGAGGACTCTTTTCCTTTTTGTACCTTTTGTGAGATATCGGCAATCGTACTATATACCTCTTCTATCGATTCATGAACCTGCCCCAGCGAAACACTGGTTTCTTCCATTGCAGCGCTCATTTCTTCCATGGTGGCAGACACATCCGCAATATTACCCTCTGCGCTGAATAGACTTTGCACCACTTTAGCTGATGAATCGCTGAGATTTTGCGCATTTTCAGAAATATTCAGCATGATTTTCCTGATGAATGCAAGCATCGCATTTACGTTCTGCGCAATCAGTTCCATTTCATCTCCTGTCCTGATATCCAGCTGCTGCGTCAAATCCCCTTCATTATGAACAAGCTCATAAATCTTGCCGTCCACAGTTCGGAGATTTTTCATGATTCTTCCCACTACTAAGTAAAGAATAAAGATGGCAGCTACCAGACAGACAGCACCCAGTTCAATCACCCAGCGTCTTAAGGCATTTAATTTTGTAATCACATGCGCCGCATCATAATCACAGCCAAGTACTGCTGCAACCTTGCCATCTTTGGTCAGAACAGGCTTATATGCTGAAATAAGCTCCCCATCCTCAGTGGAGTCTATGTAATCCTGCACGTATTCATTTCCCTGAAAAACATCTTTAAGCTCCGCATAAGAACTCTCAAATACGTCTCCGGGCACATGCTGATTACCTGTCTCGTCAGTGTCAACACCGTAATATACTCTGCTTCCATCCGTATGCAGTGTATACATAAAAGCAATTCCGCACCGTTTCTGTAAATTCCGCATCATTGTCAAAAGATCTTGATATTCCTGGGTGTCTTTGCTGTCCCCTCCTATGAGGATGGCAGTATCTCCGTCTATCATCCTGGCGGCAATTTCAGCCGCCATATCTGCCTCTTCTACCCCCATTTCAATCATTGCTTTTTCCATATGACGGAAAGCGCTGATTCCCATAATCAGACAGATTGCAATCACAAGCAGACTAGCCGGAAGCAGAATCTTTACCTTAACACTTACGCTTCTCACTTTTTGTCTCATATAAATTCCCCCACCCCAATCATTTTTTACTCGTTTACCTATTTACCCCAATGTATAACTGTTCAAATACTTCTCCTGCTCCGGTGTGAGTACGTCAATCTGCTTGCCGAGGAATGCCAGCTTTCTTCTCGCTACATCCTGATCTACTTCTCTGGGCACATCAATCAGCTTTTCCTTAAGTTCATTTCCATGTTCCACCAAATATTTGGCAGACAATGCCTGAATCGCAAAGCTCATATCCATAATCTCTGCCGGATGTCCGTCGCCAGCTGCCAAATTTACCAGCCTTCCTTCTGCCAGGATAAAAATCCATTGCCCGGAGGGCAGTTTGTAACCCATAATATTTTTTCTCTGTTCTCTCGTCTCAACCGCGATTTCACGGAGTCTTGCCATATCGATTTCACAATCAAAGTGACCTGCGTTGCAGAGAATCGCACCATCCTTCATAACCTTAAAATCTTCTTCATCGATAACCTTATCACAGCCCGTAACCGTTACAAAGAAATCGCCCACCTTTGCCGCTTCATTCATGGGCATTACATCAAACCCGTCCATTACTGCCTCTATCGCTTTGATAGGATCGATCTCTGTCACAATGACTCTGGCGCCAAGTCCCTTGGCTCTCATAGCTGTACCCTTGCCACACCATCCATAACCTGCTACCACCACAATCTTGCCTGCTACAATCAGATTGGTTGTCCGATTGATGCCGTCCCATACAGATTGCCCGGTACCATAACGATTGTCAAACAGATGCTTACAGTCCGCATTGTTGACACGTACCATGGGAAATTTCAGTTCTCCTGCATGATTCATTGCTTCCAGACGGATAATGCCGGTAGTTGTTTCCTCGCAGCCTCCAATAATATTCGGTATCAGTTCCGGCATCTGGGTGTGTACCATATTTACCAAATCACCGCCATCATCAATAATGATATTAGGTCCCGCCTCAAGCACATGCCGGATATGAGTATTGTATTCCTTGGGTGTACAATCATACCATGCATGGACCTCAAGACCTGCCTTTACCAATGCAGCTGCCACATCATCCTGCGTGGATAAAGGATTAGAGCCTGTTACATACATCTCTGCTCCTCCTGCCTTAAGCACCAGGCAAAGGTAAGCTGTTTTCGCTTCCAAGTGTACAGAAAGCGCTATTTTCTTTCCTTCAAAAGGCTTTGTCTTTGTAAATTCCTCCTCAAGTGTACGGAGCAGATCACAGTTTCTTTTTACCCACTCAATCTTGCGTTCTCCTGATTCAGCTAAATGAATATCTCTGATTTCACTGTTCATTTTTATTTCCTCCATTTTTTAATATATAGATGCCCCGCAAAGCGCGGCATGCGTTTAATACTCTTTCTCGTGAAGCCCCATACGGGTTATGATCTCTCGAATCTTTTCGTATACAAGTTCTTCATCCATAGTTAGAATTTTTTTGTTTTCCATGGTGATTTTTCCATCGATCAGAACGGTTTCCACCTCTGATCCATTTGCAGAGTAGCATAACCCGGCAAGAAGATTGTTTCTAGGCGTAAGCGAAGGTGTATTTAAATCAAGGATTACAATATCCGCCTTCTTTCCCTCCTCTAGGGAACCTATTTCTTTTTCAAGACCAAGCGCTCTTGCTCCGTTTATGGTAGCGATTTTAAACGCCTCTTTTGCACTGATGCACTGTGGCGTTTTATGAACACCCTTGTGAATCAAGGTCAAAAGACTCATCTCATGGAACATATTAAGGCTGTTGTTGCTTGCCGCCCCGTCCGTTCCAAGACAGACATTGATTCCTTTCTCAAGCATGGCTGGAACAGGCGCAAAACCGTTGCCCAGCTTCATGTTGCTAGCCGGATTGGTCACCACGCTGACATTCTTTGCTTTAAGAATATCCATATCTTTTTCGGTGATCTGCACGCAATGAGCTGCTATGGCAGGCATATCAAACAGCCCGTTTTCATCTGCAAGTTCGATGGGGGAACAGCCATAATCATCATCAATCTGCTTAATCTCGCTTTCGCTTTCTGCAAGATGCACATGGATTCCCATGTGGTTATCCTTCGCCTGCTGAGACACTATTCTCATATATGCGTCATCGCAAGTATATGGCGCATGAGGTCCTAACATAAAGGACAGTCTGTCGCAGTCCCTCGCTTCATCTCTCTCATCATAAGCCTCTCTCAGCCTTGACCGTCCTGCCTCGTCTTTTCCTTTTCCAATCAGCCCACGGCTTATGACAGCACGCATACCAGATTCCCTTACCGCTCTCGTAGTCTGGTAAATATTCATCTGCATGTCGTTAAAGCAGGTGGTTCCACTCTTCATCATTTCAATGATTGCAAGGCAGGCGCCCCAATAAGCGTCCTCATCTGTCATCTGCTGCTCGATTGGATCAATGGTTCCGAAAAGCCAATCCATAAAGCTCAGATCATCTGCCACATTTCGCATAAACGCCATATACGAATGTGTGTGGCAGTTTATGAGCCCTGGCATGGCAAGCTTGTCTTTTCCATCAATCACCTTATCAGCTATAAAACTCTCCGGCTGCTTGCCGATGGCGGCAATCCTGTTCCCCTCGATATAAATATCCGTTTCTTTGATTAAATCCTTGTTTCCCTCCGGCAATATAGCCAGAATATTTTTTAACAATATGCCCATGTATAACAGCCCCATCCTTCCTGCATTCCGCATTTTTCTTTTTCATTTTATCACATCATTATAACTGAAACAATAAAAAGCCCCACAGGATTTCAAACGAATTTCCCTGTGGGACTTTTATAAACAATTAATTTTAATTTTACTGATATTTTTGTAACTATGAAGCCGAAGGCTGAATAGTTACATATTTTTTGTACTTATCAACGACAGCCATCATCTGATTCCATTTTGCTTCCATGTCCTTTACCAGTTTAAACTGTGTTCTTGCGCGGTCCAGATTGTGTCCCTCCCGATGAATCTTAAAATAGACATCGCCCTCCAGAAAGTCTGCCAAAAAACGTATACCACACTCATAAGTCATAAGTTTTGCGCCCATGGGGAGCATTTCAATTTCCTTCTCCGTCAGACTCCCTCCACATCCTTCCAAAAATCCTTTCGTAAAAGCTTCAAATAAATCTAAATCCAGTTCTATTTTGCTTAAATCCTTTTCATCCTCCGCTCCCGTACTTGCTCCTGTGCGAATGGAATCCCCAAAGTCATAATGGGAAAGACCAGGCATTACCGTATCAAGATCAATGATGCACAATGCTTTTTTAGTGTCGGCATCAAATAAAATGTTGTTTAATTTCGTATCATTATGCGTTACACGAAGTGACAATTTCCCCTCTGCAAGAAGGTCCAGCAACACCGATGTGTCCTTTTCCCTTTCGAGGGCAAATGCTATTTCTTGCATAGCAACAGATGCCCTTCCCATCTTGTCCTCCTGAACCGCTTTTTGAAAATCGCGAAAGCGAGAAGGCGTATTATGAAAATTGGGGATCGTCTCATGAAGCTCTTTGGCAGGATAACCTGCAAGCATTCTCTGAAAATTCCCAAATGCTACAGCACTGTCATAGAAGTCCCTTGCGCTTTCCGCCTGATCAAAACACAAGGTCCCCTCTATGTACAAAAATACTCTCCAAAAGTTATGCGCACTGTCTTCATAGTAATTCCCCCCGTCACGGGTTTTCACTACATTCAGCGTCTCTCTGTCGGGATCTCCACCCTGCTTTCTAATTACTTCACGCAGATACTGTGTCACATTCACCACATTATCCATAAGCTGCTGCGGTTTTTTGAAAATTGAATGATTCATTCTCTGCAGAATATACCGCCTGCTGCCTTCTTTCGTTTCATAAGTTAGCAGAAATGTGTCATTGATATGTCCATTCCCATAGGGTTTTCCATCTATCAGTTTTCCATCTAAATCAAACGCTGTTATCGCTTCTTCTATTTTGGCACAAGCCGGATTTTCTACCTTCATATCTTCTCCTTATAATCTACCCAGCGCATTTCCATGGGCTCCAAATCAAGATGCTGCATCAATTCGCCATACACAAATAAATCCGTCTGCCTTGGTTCTTTGGAATTGTTGATTACTGCAATCTTACCCGTTTTCTTAAAAACAGCAAGTTCTGTATCCATATTTGTGACATAGAACTTTTTCATCTCTTCTTCCTGATGTGCCGCATAGTAAATCGCGCGCAATAAAATACGACAATTCTGGGGCGAATAAGGAAGCCCTGCAAAATAGACGCTTCTTCCTTTTCCATACTCGTTAACAACAAGACGACTATAAGGTTCGTCCATATTGAGTATCTGATAATGATCCCCTTGGGCATAGATGCGGCTCTTACCTTCCCCAAAATCAATTTCCCCAGGCGTATCCTCCAAAATAAAGTGCCTGCTCTCTTCCACATTATACTTATCCGTACTCATAGAAAAGCCAAGTTCTCTGTCCACACCAAGTACATCACAAAGCTGGAAATAATGTCCCTGATACTGGCATGCACTGGGTTCTCCCACACCGATAAATCCGCCCCCTTCGTCCACAAATCTACGAATCGCACATACTATTTTTTCATCTTTCCAGTTTTCCGCACCACTCCACGATGTGTATGCATCACCCGCATTGATAATCACTTTGATTTCCGGATCAATTCCTTCTCTCACCTGATCAAAAGTGATAAACTCTACTTCTATGGGCATGCCGCTTAAGCACTCGATTACACCTACATAAGAATAAATCTCTCTGTACCACAAAGCATGATGAACCTGATTCGCCATCCACCTTCTTAAATTACCCCAACAATTTAAAATACCTACCTTAAAAGGAGCAGTATATGCCTTACTTCCCTGCATATTTTCATGAATCTGACGGAATTCATCCACCACACGGCTGATTTGATCAATAAAGCCCGGCCACTCGGCTGCCAGTTTCAGATACCCCCCGTATCCAATCCGGTCCAAAGGCGAACGAAGAATTGCCCTCCTTGCCTTTATCCAATTATCCTTAGCTTCCCCTATTGGATCTCCTCCTTCTGTAAATACATCAGGAAAAAAGTAAGGAAGGAGACGTCCCTCTGTATAATTGACCCCTTTGATGTCAGAAATCATGCGTAAGGTAACGCCATCCCCCACAGAGCCCACAACTGCATCCAGACCAATTCCTTCAAAATATTTCCCATAAGGTTCTGTCCCTATCCAGTGATCCCCAAGGAACATCATAGCTTCCTTACCATAGCTGTGCACAATGTCTACCAGTTCTTTTGCCAAAGCACATACTTCTATCTGTTGAAATTCTATAAAATCTTTAAACTCCTTAGATGGCACCCTGAAAATGGAATTGTGATATCCCTGATCTACAATAAATTCAGGACGAAATTTATATCCTGCCCACTTTTCAAATTTTTCCAAAATATAGGGGCTTACACTGGCACTGTAACCAAACCACTCCACAAATTTTTCTCTCTTCTGATCGTCAAAGGTCAATGTAAACTGATGAAAGAACGTGGTAAAACGAACCACATTCACATGAGGATTTTCCTCACACCATTTTTTCAGCTTTTCTTTGACATAAGCCTGTGTCTTAGGCTGCCTGACATCGTAGGTCAGCTGGTGAGGTGCATTTTTCCAGTCATTCGTAATAAAATTGTACATATGTACCGGATCCCAGATCAGAAAAGCCAAAAAGCTTACCGTGTACCGGTGATAGGGAATTGACGAAATTACAACCTCCCCCGAAGCCTCATCATATTCCCATTTATCTGTAGGTACCACCTCTCCCGTGGTTCTGTCGATTACTTCCCACCACCGCTTAGGAGAATCAATCGTATTCACCTTAAGCTGCTCTGTATGGAATCCCCTCATGAGCTCGATCCGCAGACAATCGCTTCTAGCTGTAATGCAATCGCTGATCAGATATTCCTGCTGAACCTCTTCCGGATTATTCATTGCCCAGTCGTTATCCTTCCGAGTCGTATAATAAGTTGCATATATTTTCGCATCCTGGTCAAGAAGTTCTTCCGGCATGGTCGTTCCGTCACAATCCCTTAGCGCATCCGCACCCAGCAGATTTTTTAGACGTATTGTTTCGTCAACCATATCTACATCTGTAGGCAGTGTCAGTCTGCCTGCATTTTCCATATCCATTCCTCCATTCTTTCTCCTAATTTTCACTGAAATTTTCTATTATATAGATAAAGGAGCGCCAATATTCCCGCAAGTCCTATCAGCATGAGTAAAAGTCCCGTAGGACCAATATTGCGCTGTCCTGTTACGATAAGCGCCATACTGCCAATAAAAACAATGATGTATATCAATCGAATGATCCACTTCATACCATCTCCTCCTTTAACCCTTCAATCCGCCAAGGCTCATACCCTGAGTTAGTTTTTTCTGAACCATAATGTATAAAATCAGGGTAGGAAGCATTACGATTACCAGTCCGGCATAAAGCTGCCCATAATTTGCCGCTGCCTTCTGCGCCTGCATCAACTGCATAAGACCTACTGGAAGTGTCTTGGCATCCTTTGTGAGCAGCGTCATAGAAATAATATATTCATTCCAGAAAGACAGAAAGTTGAATAAAATAACCGTAATGATACTCGGCAGCGCCATGGGCATCATAATCTTAACCATCGTCCTAAAATAACCGCTTCCATCCACGTATGCCGCCTCTTCATAATCTCTCGGTATCGTTACAAAAAAGCCAGATAATAAATAAATAGTAAACGGCAGTGCTGTGGATGCGTATACCAGCGCTACCACAAATAGATTATTCAAGAAAAATCCGTCTCCGCCAAGGCTCTTTAAGAACTTATCTGCATCCACGAACATCAGGAAAATGGGAACTACGATATAGTTCACATTGATAAACAGTCCGCCCATGAACATTACATTAATAAGCTTGCTCCCTCTAAACCGATACCTCGCAAGCACATAAGCTGCAGGCAGCGCCACCACCAGTAATATGGCAAGGGCAAGAGCAGTAACCAGCACAGAGTTCATAAAGTACTCGCCCATCTTTGCTTTTTCAAAAGCATCAATAAAGTTCTGGAAATAAATTCCCTTCGGCATCGTCCATGGATTTCCATAAAATTCCGAATTTTCTTTAATCGATGCAAGGAATACCCAGGCCACCGGAATAATAATACTGATTGCGAGAGTAATCAGGGCAACATAAATAAAAAGTTTATATAAAGCGTCAAAGCTCATTTCTTTTTTCTTGTTCATATGCACCCCTCCTTAAAATTCCAGTGGTTCTCGTTTGGTAACGAAATTGACAACAGCCGAAAGACCAAAAGAAAATAAAAATACGATAACGCCGATTGCCATACCATATCCATAGGAGGAATTGGTATATGCCTGCTTATACATATAACTCAAAAATACTTCCGTAGCCCCGTCCGGTCCTCCGCTTGTCAATGCCTTTACAAACAGAAAGCTTAAGTTGATGGAACTGATGACAAAGAACGTCAATGTAGTCCTTACATTGGTCCAGATCAGCGGAAGGGTTATGGAAAAGAACTGCTGAATGCGCCCCGCTCCTTCCAGATTCGCTGATTCGTAAAGACTTTCCGGAACACTTGCCATACTTGCCATATACATGACCATGTAGTAACCAATCGCCTGCCAAATCATGGCAATGACAAGACTGTAAATAACCAGCTTCTGATCTCCCAGCCAAAGAATCGGTGTCTTATCGCTTCCTCTGAAAATCCCGATAATGCTGTTCAAAAGACCATTGTTAGGATCATAAATTGCTGAAAAGATTGCCGAAATAACAACTACCGACAAAATGTTGGGGATATAAAAAATAATTCTGTAAAAATTCTGTCCCTTAATTTCTTCCCTCGATAAAATCGCCGCAAATATTAAAGAGAGCGCCATTGTCACAATGGTTACGCAAACAATCAAAAGGACTGTATTCTGGAAGGAACGGAAAAAGTTCATATCCTCCATTAAAATCTTAAAATTATTCAGTCCCACAAATTCCTTAGTATTGGAATATCCCCCCCATTTATAAAGGGACATCTTAAATACATTAAAGGTTGGAATCAGCATAAAGATTATAAACAAAATAACTGCCGGTGCAACACATACCCCAATAAAAACACTTCTTGCTTTGCCCTTTTTCACATTCATACCTCCGTTTCCCGCAACAGCGAATGCCCCATTATGAATCGCTTTGCCAGCCCTCATCAGGTTAAAAAAGTGCTCCAAAGGCGGAAACCTCTGGAGCACCCCTTAAACTCTTATTCCATTGCCGCTCTTAATTTATCACTTGCTTCTTCTACAGCTGCCTGCCACTCAGCAACAGTCTTGTCACCGCTTACGATACTGTTAACTGTTCCGCACAGAGTATCCAGCATGTTTACGCCTTCTACCGGTGCTGTAGCTGCAAATCCGCCCATAACTGCGGTTGCGCCGTTGTCATAAATGCTGTAGAACATCTTGTTATCGCCTTCAAGATAATCGCTAACACCAGTAATCGGCTGAATTGCGGTTGCCTTAGCAAAAATCTGTGCCGCTTCATCAGAATACATATATGCTACGAATTCTTTTGCCATATCCTGATTCTGTGCTGCTGCAGGAATCCACATCTGCTCAAACCAGCAGAAGGAGCAGCCTGCTCCGCCATCATTTACTGCGGGAAGTGCCATAAAGCCCCACTCAAAGCCGTCTGCTCTGGGTGCTTCTGCCATTTCGCCGGGCAGCCATGTGCCGTTCGGGCAGAAGATTGCTTTGTTGTCAAGAATCAGCTGCTGATTCTTTGTAAAGTTGTCATTGTTTGCGTTTGCAACGGTAGTTGCCTCTGTATATCCAGCCAGCGTGCCAACCAGTTCAAATACCTTGGTTGCGTCTGCACTTTCCCAAATGCCGTCTTCGTATGTCATACAGCTGTCAAAGAATTCTGATCCGCCTGCTGAAGCCAGCGCTGCATAAGTGAATGCATCAAAATATCCGGTTGTAGGATATGTAAACAGTGCGATGCCTTCTGCTGCTGCTGTATCGCCTAATTCCCACATCTCGGTCCATGTTGTAGGTACATCCCAGCCTTTTTCTTTCAGCAATCCTGCATTGTAGAACAGACCGCAGGGGCTATAGAACATAGGTGCATAATAGGTTACGCCATCGCCGTAAGGATTGGTTGCCAGTGTGTCAAGGAAACCGGGAATGATTTTGTCTTTTACTTTTACGTCTTCGCCAGGTACCGTCATCTCAAGCACATCTGTCAAAGGAAGAAGTGCATTTTCCTTCGTCAGCGTTTCCGTAAGGGCTGCTTCACGTCCTGTAGCAAGATGTACCACATCGGGATAATCGCCTGCCTTCATGCTGGGGCTGATTACGTCTTCCAGCTTCTTATCGATGGTAAGTTCTACGGTCACACCGGGATGGGATGCTTCAAAAGCTGCCACAACCTCCGACCACATATCTGCGCCGTAACCGCCTTCAAAGGCTGCTACCTTGAGCACTTGTTCTTCCACTTCAGGAGCCTCTTCTGCATCTGCCGGAGCGGGGCGCCTCTGCCTGCT
>BLLW01000027.1 GCA_011959285.1 Lachnospiraceae bacterium
TTGAAAGGTAAATTCTTTTATAGCCTGCCCGGGCACCTCAAATTTTTCAATTTAAAGTTTTCCGTAGAATTGGGAATGTTATCCACATCCATTGACCTCATTACTATAACTACTCTCTTTTTTGTGGATAAAATTTTCGTTTCCCTCTTGGCAGGCATCACTTCCTTTGCTATACTTGACTCAGGTTGTTGATATGCAAGGCATATCGTCCCCAAATATATCTTCTCTTTCTGTTATCTGCTGGGCAAAGCTTTCTAACAGTTCGGAAGATATATTTTTTTGCTTCTTTTTTATCCCCCCTGCCTTCAGGAAGAACCATTCGTACAGCTGCTTTACCATATCTGATATCTGTGCCATCAGATAATGGTTCTTCATCGCCCTGGCATCCCGGCTGCAGGCATGGGCAATGTCTCCCTGCCAGTTCTTCTGACGGTTGAATCCTTCATTCTCTATCTTCCATCGTTTTCTTCCGGCTCCGGCTATTTTCTCCGCATTCCTTTTTGTTATCTGGATGCTTGTCAGCCACTGGAACTCCGTCCGCACCCTCACGCCTTTTACGATCCTCTCTTCCCAGAAACGCAGCATATTTACCGGCTGTCCATTATAATCAATCCCGTTAATGAATTCTGCATGCCCTGACATTTCTTTTTCTGGTATTCTTTCATATTCCTCCGCAATACCCGGTATGCTTCCTGTTTTATAACGGATAATGAATTCCCACCCGTTGTCCCGGCAGATGCCCATTACCGGTTCTGATGCATACAGGCTGTCTGCCAGCAGTATGACCGGCAGCCTTGGAAATGCCTTTTTTATCTTCCCGGACAGCCTCTTAAAGGCTTTTGTCTCACAGTCCTGCTTCCGTGCCTCCTCACTCATGTGCCCCTGCCTTTCAGCATCTTCCCCATTATTTTCTATGAATTCACTGGCTATGCTCACGATCAGGCTCTCCCCTAATACTAGCTTTGCTTCCAGTACATCACAGTGGTAATTCACTTTTTCTTCTTCTGTCCCTTTATTATAATGACGCTCCAGATACCCCTCATTAAGTTTCCGGCTCCCGGAATAAATCTGTGTCCCGTCTACGATGACCAGCCATTTCTTCCGGAATCTGGCATCATAAAAGGCTTTGCCGCGGATCAGCCCATAAACCTGCTTCTGCTGCACTTTCTGCAGTTCTTCCGGAGCCAGCCTCTCCAGATATTCATTGACCGTGACAGCGTGCGGGAGGTATTCTTTCTCTTTTTTCCCCATAAACCGGAATAAATTTGCCACTATGCCTTCCCGGTTGAACTCATAGGTCATTGACTGCATGCTTACAATCCCGGCGATCCCTTTGTAGAACATGGTCCCCAGCAGTTCATCGTTGGAATACTCCGTATAGCTCTGGTTTCTCGGATCTTTTGTATCCGCAAAATCACGGAACAGGTCCGGACAGTACCTGTTCCTGACCTTATTACACTCCATGACGGGGTTATTTTCCAGCTTTCTGCGGATTCTCTCCTGTGCCCTGCCCATATAAAACCTCCTCTGCGAAAAACTTTTTCTTTCATTTTACTATATTTTTTGCAAAGGAAGGCTATTTTCAGCTATATTAGTGCGAATTATTTTTTCCTTTCAAAGTTGGATTTAAGCAACTTGAAACGGTCTCCTTGAATGAAGAAAAGACGCATGGTTACAATCACTGTTCATGCGCCTTCCTACTGTTGTTTTGATATTAAACTGTTTTATTGATTATGCTAATTGCATAATTTCAGATTCAAGTTCTCGCAATTCATCAATAGACAATGCCGGAATACATTCTGCAATATCTTCAAGGGTCATTTTTCCCTTTTTTATCAATCTTTCTGCTGTTTCCCTAGCTTCATCGTGCCTTTCGCTTTTGATAAAAGATTTTATTATCTGTTCTTCATCAAATAAATTCATCATAATTGTAACAACCTCCTTTTCCCTGTTAAGCAAATATTCTTTTAAAATATTCTGATCCTTACATATGCGGATTGTTTCCGTAACTGCCTTTTGCGTCATTCCATGCTGTTTCGTTTGCTCATTAAAGACCTTACAGAAAATAATGTACTGATTAATGATATCATCCTTGTCATTTTCATAGATAACCTTCGCTTTTACTTCAATGTCAATATCTTCGCCCCCGAAAAATTCTTTTGATAAAGATATCTTGTCGGGTTTTCTCCCTTTGTTTCCTGTATAAATAACATAAAGTTCAGGCTTCAGCATCTTTACTTTTTTGCTTTTATAGTAGTTTTGGCTGGTGCGCAGAAAATATTCGTGATAACTTTGTGCCAAATATAATAGAACTCTTACTAAAATATTCATTGTCCAGGTAGACTGTGCTTCTATGAGTATCATCAGTTTATTGCCTACAACAAAGCCTAAATCATTATAAAGATTGTCGGTTAGCACATTTTCTATTGTTATATTAGACAATGAGTCTTCTGTTGCTGTGGTGTCTTCTGGGTGAAGCGTTTTATATAGTTTTAACAGATAACTTTTATTTTGGAAAAGGTCAAGGAATATGCTGTTTTTAGCGGTACGCTTTGCTATAATCTCCTGTGTCTGCTTTGTATAGTCCTGCAACTTATCACCTCTAGCTTTTTAAAAATTAATGGCAAAAGATACTATGTAGCCTGCTCTTGCTATATCTCAATTATACAAAAAAGTGCTTATCCTTACAATAAATTTCATATTAAATTTTATCTTGCGAAAATTAAAATAGTTTTGAAGTATATTATTCATAATAAAAAGTATTGATTTTTCTTCCGTACAAGATATAATATTATTGTACGGAAGAAAAGTGAGGTGAGGAATTGAGTCCGAGAACAGGCAGACCGCATTCCGAAAACCCCAAGCATGTTCGAGTTGAGACAAGAATGACTACGGAAGATCTTGAAAAGCTGGAATATTGTTGTAAGGCTACTGGGAAATCGCGGTCAGAGATTGTAAGAGAAGGCATCCATGAAGTTTATGCAAGATTGCACAATCTCGAAGAAAACTAAAAGAGGAAGCGGTGGAAACACCTGCAAAGTATAAGCACCACTTCCCCAGCCAACAATTGCCAGATGGCACTTGAAGCGTAAATATTATATCATGCGCGGCAGATCCATTCAAGGCGTTGTTGAGTCCAAACAGGAAAGGAAGGTCGGAAGATGAGTATGATTGAAGAATTATATTTTAGTGACATCCGTCCAACAGCCATTATTTATACCCAGGGTTCACCTGTCCCAAGGATGGTAAGGGAAAAGGGCGCGCATCTGGATAAATTGATGGAAAGCATGGGCAGAGATGAAAAGAAGCTGTGTGAGAAATATTGCAGCGTGCAGGCAGATGGAGGCGGAGTCATCCAGTATGACCAGTTCGTCTATGCCCTGAGATCCGGGATTCTGCTTATGATGGAGATATTTGCAGGGGAAGATGACCTGCCAAGGGAAGGGGAGGGGAAACGTGAAGAATTCCATCCTGCATGACCTTTATTTGGGGCAGGTGTCCCCATTGGAACGCCGGACCCATAAGAACCCGGCATATTGGGAATGCATCAAAAAGGCTGACCAGGAGGAAAAGTATCTTTCTGGGAGGATGTCCCTAACAGACAGCCAGCATTTCCAGGAATTCAAAAAGCAGATATATAAAGCCATGTCCATTGACGAGGTAGAGATATTCAAGATCGGCTATAAATTAGGCGCCCGGATGGTCATGGAAGTTATGGAAGGAAAGGAGGCTGCGGAGGATGAATAAATCACTTTTACAGCAGTTTTACGATGGAGATATCTATCCCGCGGAACAGATCCTCCCGAAAGATTCAAAATACAAGGAATTGTGCGGAGAGATCGGCATTATGGAGGATAAGTTTAAGGAAAGGCTGCTGCCGGAAGACAGGATCGCATTTGAGAAGATAAAGGGGATGGAAGAGCAGATAAACATCCGCTTCGCTTTTTCAAATTTTTCCTATGGCTTCCGCCTTGGGATCATGTTCATGGCGGATGCGTTTACGGCGGATGAAGCCTTTATCCAGCAGTAAAAAGAATAAGGAGATGGAAAAGAGGATTGCTATGATGGCGGTCCTTTTTTTCTTGCCCAGAACACGGGCGCAGGCATAGGAAAGGGAAAGATTCTGTTTGCAGGTTTAAAAGACCTTGCCTTTCGCATGTACCTGTAAAGAATTAATTTTATAGGGATTATGGGAGGGCGCTTATGGGTCTGCAAACAGAATTGGGTATATGCATAATTATGGTTTTCTTATCCTGCGCAGGTCTCATTTTCTTCCGCCTGCTGAAAAGAATGAAACTGGTGGTCTTTGTGGGGATAGCAGCGGCATTTTTGCTGTTCAGGGCGCTGGAACTGGCGGCAGCCCTGTGGTATGCAGATGACGTGAAGGGGCAGGCACAGGAGCAGATGGGTCAAGACGTATGGGATGGTCCGATTCCCTGGGGCGGGGACACAGAAGGCAGATCAGAAAGAGGGATGCCAGTATTTCACTATTATGATAAAGGAACTGGGAACAGACAGGGGGAGGGCAGGGGTGGTCAATAGGATTTTAAGGAAGGGCTGCAGGGCGCAGAAAGGCAGTGCCCCGGTCGATTATGTAAAACTTCAGGAAAGCTACAGGAAACTGGGGGTTCCTTTTCCTAGTACGGAAGGGGAGCTTAAGGAGGCATACCATTCGAGGAAGAAAGAAGCCCGCGCATATAAGTTCAGGCATGAGCCAGCCATCCTTAAAGAGTTCCGGCGCAGTTACAAATATATCCTTGCCCACAGGGATATCCAGCCGTTCCCTGAGCAATGGGAGGGCAGTTTAAGGAAAGGGGAGAATGCCCTGCTGGATGGGGCAGAAGTGTTTAGCCAGGCAGATGTAGGGGAAGAAGAACTACTGCCGTGGGCAGCGACTGGAATGGAGAAAGCCAGAGAGGAGCGCCCGGTTATCCGCAGGTACCTTGCGGTGATTATAATATGTACCTTGTTTGCTGCCTTTTTGCTGTTTGTCATGTGCGGGAATGGCAAAGAGCGGCAGGCGCTGGAAGAAAGCATTAGGGAAGGGGACTTCCTGCCTGGAACGGCAGGGATGCTGCCAGACAGCCTGCAGCCTTACGGGCTGGGGATCGGCAGGGAGGATATCTCTTCATGCCGGATAAAGAAAGCGGTCCTTTTCACAGGCTTAAGGGCTGCTTTTGTGCAGGCGGAATGCACTGCAGGATACGGGGAGGCAGATATCAGGTTTATGGTAACAGGGATATTCCACGCGGGCAGGGTGGATGGGGCTATGCGTGGGACTGCTTCATAGCCCAGAGCACAGCCAGGCAGTTCGATTATGATTATTCCGGGAGATGGCAGGGGAATCTTATGTTAAAGGATACAGGCACGGTATCAGCGGCAAGGATAACCTTAGAGCGGGAAAAAGGGTCCCATGGTTATACAGGAATTTGCGAGATCGAGGCGCCAAATGGCAGGAAAGGAATCTATAACGTAAGGGCAGAAGCAAAAAGCGGCATGCCTGAACTGCATATAGAAGGGACGGACTGGGTGGAGAAGCCCCTTTTCTTCCTCATGTTCGATTTTGATGGTGCGTATGATACCAAAACCGGTATGCTGGAATCGGAAGAGGACAGCGGCATTGTTTTCACCCTTAAAAGGGAATAGGGAGGGTCATGGCGGGGATGGAGCTGGATACATATATGGCGGAGATGGTGCAGTCGGTAAATGCTGATGCTAATGAGTATATTTTAAGGCTTATAAAGATTTATGGATGTTATGCGTCCAGGCAGGTCTCCAGGCAGATACGCATGGCGGCAGGGACGGATGGTCTGTCCTTTGAAGAGGAGGTAGAGGCTGTCATTTCTGAAACAAGGACGCTCCTGCCCAACGTATCAGAGATAGTCCTGGTGGACAGGCAGGGAAACCGGATATCCGGTGACGGCGGGGATGGAGAAGAAGAACTTTCGGCGCGCAGGGCGTTTATCAGCTTATGCCAAAAAAGGGATGCCCCTGTTTACATAGTCATGGAAAGGAAGCCCTACCGGGCGCGGATATGTGAAGCTGTCCCGTCCTTAAAAGGATGGTTCATAATCATGGAGCTGACAGCGGATGTTTAGGGATAGATAAAGATGAAGCAAGAGGATATCCGGGAACTGAGGTCCCGGCTTGAAAAAATGCATACAGGTGAAAGGATCGAGCTGTCCGCAGCTGAAGGGGATGCCATGATATCCGTCCGGCATCATATAATGCAAGCCGGCGCTGGACAGGTACACGAATTTGCTTATACGGCAGGGGAGCTGGAGGGCGGTAAATGGTGCCCGCAGTGCCAGAAGGTGAAGACGAAAAGGCAGCTGGGCTTCGAGGACCGGGTATATGATACTGTGGGGGACGAATATACAGTGGTCGGCGAATACCTGTCCATGCGGAAGAAAGTCAGGATGGTCCACAGCAATGGGAGCTGCAACTATCTATGGGACTGTGACATGCGGAACTTCTTCTACCTGAACGCCCGGTGCCCCAGGTGTGCAGGACGGGCGCGCTTTTCAAAAGAGGAATTCCTTAAGGCGCTTGGGGAGGAATTCTTCTTGAAATCAGAATACTATTCCCTGAATATAGATGTTTTCCTTGAACATAATTCACCTGCATGCGGTCATTATGGATGGTATATCCGACCAAGGAGCTTTCTGGCAAATCCCCAGTGCCCGGAATGCCTTCGCATGAAGCGTGAAAAAGAATATATTGCCTTAGTGGAAAAACTGACAGGGGGAGAATATTCCGTCCTGGGGAGTTATTTCAACCGGTCTACGGCAGTAAGGATGCGGCATAACAGTGAAAAATGCGGCAGCCATGAATGGAATGTCCAGCCGTCGAATTTTATCCATAATGGCAGCCGATGCCCTAAATGCGCCGCTTTGAAGCATCGGCAGAAAATAGGGAACCAAATCGTGGACGATTGATGTGCCGGCATTCAAAAATATCAGCAGTACTACCGTAAACCGAGAGGAGCCAGCACCAAGCAGAGGGAACGGGAAAGGCGGATGATGATTACAAAGGATAGAGGCAAAGAAAGATTAAGTAAAATTTGTTGGAGTTGTGTATGCGTTTGTGGTAAAATAACAATGCTAGACAATTCAACAAATCGGTATTTTATTGGATTGCTGGTCTGAGTTAATTATGATTTACGGGATAATATGAATCTGTTGTTTAGTGCCGTGGTTTAATATACGGATCTAACAATGTGATAGGAAACAAAACTAAGGAAAAACCATTTGAATAAAAAGAGGACGAATGAGTAATGGCTATTTCAAAATGTTTCATAACTTTTAAAAACAAGATGTCACATTTTAATGCTGACTTGGATTTTATTGATATTTTGTCGAAGTCAATAGAGAATGGAGACTATTCAAATGAAGAAGAACTTTTTCCCGGGTCAAGCGATGAAAGATATACTACCCTGTCGCATTATAAGGTTGGGGATCAAAATCGCCGCTTAGTAGTCAATCATTTGAAAAGCACTTTGTACACAGCATATATCAAGGATTTATATGAAGAGTTTTCCATTTATTTAAAAGGCATAATGAAAGAGGTATATAGTAATGCAAAGGTGGCACCCGAAAGGTTATCGGGAGAACATAAGGTGAACTTAACATCTGTAGATATATTACAACATTTGCAAACAGGTGATTTAGCGGATGTGGTTATCGATAATATATTTCAGTCACTCGAAAATGAGAGAAGTACTATTGGGTTGATAACAAAATTCCATAAGAAGATTGGAATTGAAATAGAGCAAACGCTAGTTGATAACGCAATCCATTACTTAGAGATCAGGCATAAACTTGTTCATGCAGACGGACATGCAGATGAAGAGTTTAAGAAAGCGCATGATTTATTGAATTATACTTCAACTAATAAAATTAAGCTTGACTATTGTACGATATGTCAAGCTTATGAGGCAGTATTTCAGTTAGTATCTGATATAGACTCGAAAGTAATATGTGCAGGGCTTGCAAAAAGCCATACTGATAGAAATGAGACTGCTTAATGAATCTGATTGTGCCTGCAGGGATTTTTCAGGAAATCATTCTGTTTTGGCAAAATTAATAGTCCTATAGATCCTGGTTTGTCGGGGAGAAACATTAAACTAGAAAAGTGAAGTGAAAACTAAATATTGTTTATCTTTAGGCAGCGATTATCCTAACAGACAATCAGCTGCCTTTTTTATTTTCAGAAATCAAGCATTGCTAGTACTGGGATAGGCAAAACAGCGTGCAGCCAATGAAAAGAAAAAGCAGAACGGGCGGAAAGCTGCGGAATCGCAGTTACATCGTTTACAAGGGGCGCATAGATATACTATCGGAGGCAGTATGTGCGCTTTCCGATGGGCAAGTTTTACTTGCATGGGTTGCTGAGGAGGGTATTGTCTGTCTTGCGGTAGCCCAAAGAGGGAAACAACAATTTCCCATTGAAATTTGCGCTTGTTATCATACGCTTTTCCATAGTCGAACAGGGTAAAGGGCAGCCTGAAGCTGGGAAAGCGTCCTATATCGGCAGAAGTGCCCTTGTAGGCAAATTTCATAAAAAATTCAGTTTTCAAAAAGATATTGCCTGATGTATAATAAAAGTGGCGAAAGAAGGTGATATTTTGAGCACAACAGCACAGATACATCAACAGGATTTAGAGCGTCTGAAATCGCTCCGATATATAGATGATGACTTTATGACCGTCTGCCTTGCAGACAATTATGAAGGCGTAGAACTGATACTCCGGATTGTTTTAGGGCGGGAGGATATAACAATTAAGTCGGTCCGTACACAGGAACTGTTGAAGAATTTGCAGGGACGTTCTGCCATATTGGATGTCCATGCGGTTGACAGCACCAAGAAGGAGTTCGATGTTGAAATTCAACGTTCAGATGCAGGTGCAGGTGCAAAGAGGGCAAGGCATAACAGCAGCCTGTTAGACGCACATATATTAAAACCCGGAGATGATACAGAGGATATTCCCGATAGTTATGTGATTTTTATTACAGAAAATGATGTAATGAAAGGGAATCAGCCGATATATTCAGTAGAGAGATATGTTACTATCGGGGAAAATAAGGTATTGTTTGGCGACGGTTCGCATATTCTATATGTTAATGGGAAATATAGAGGCAACGATGAAATTGGAAAGCTAATGCATGATTTTTCATGTACCGATCCCGATGATATGAATTATAAAGCGCTTGCTGAAAAAGCCAGGTATTACAAGCAGGACGAGAAAGGAGTGGCGACCATGTGCAAAATAATGGAAGATATGAGGAATGAAGCGGCTAGAGAAGCAGCACAAAAGGCAGAATTAAAAAGTGCAAGGGAAACAGCAGAAAGATTGATAAAAAAAGGAAAAATGACACTTGAAGAAATTGCGGAGTGTGTTCCGTTATTATCACTTGAAGAACTAAGAGAAATTGAAATGAAAGTTATGCAGTTAGCATGATCAATCATATCAGTTTAAATTGAATACAGCGACAGCGTTAGGGCATATGGAAACTGATGATCTATATGCTCTTTTTTTGCCATAAAGGGGAAATGTGGGCGATAATACTCAAACCACAATTACAGGATAGACACCGCCTTGCTTACAATGGTAGATTGAAAAGACAAGGTATTTAGTTGAGGCGTATTTTCCTGCCACCAGTAATCAAAGTGTAGAGGATAAGGCGTCATTCTCCATTACTTAGAGCAAGGAAACAGGGGAAATGAAGAAAAAGAGATAAAAAATGATAAATATGCCTTTGATAAGTTGCAATAGGTAAAATCCTTTTGGAATTGTATATCTGCTGAGAAAAGCCTATAATTATATTGGCAATTGGGATATATGGAGCAGTGTAGATTGAAGGTTCTGCATAGATGATACAGGTAATCTGAGGAAAGGAGGGGAATTATGTTTGAAGTAGCCTTTAAAGCCGTCTCGATTTTAGGTAGCATGCCTATAGATAATAATAAATTGAGAAGGTATTATGAGCAGATAATAGAAGCGTTTGTACGGTCAGAGCTTAATTATTTGAATCTGGAAAAATTGAGCGCAATAATTGTACCAGATGTTTTCATAGATGAAGTCCTTGAATTTCAAAAGGAAATAGGCATATCCAACCCAAATGTAACAAATACGACCTTGGCAAGAGCATTTGGAAAAATGATTCATGATACGAAAGAAGACAAATTCTATGTATTTATTGATAGCAGCAAAGCAGTATTTATGATGGAAAATCAGATGTTTGATAATTGCTTTTCATTATTAAAGAAAGAAGATTATGAAGAATGTGTTGCGGAAAGGAAGCGGGCATTTAATCTTTTGGCACATGAATTATCTCACGTAGAACTTGAAAGCAATATAGGTTTCCGTTTTTGTACAACTACTTTAAGGGAACAAGCGATTTCCCTGTGGAAACAGGTTTTTCAAGAGTATTATGCCTGTAGAAGGTCATCAAGAATATATGGGGAATCCTCTGTTATTGATCATAGTGAGGAATATATAAATGGTATTGAAAATGAAATTATGAAGCAGAGGAAAAATTATAATTATAATAGAATTGAATTAAATAATTTTTGCCAAATATTTCATAAGTTTACAAAAATGTATTTAATTCACATAGTGTCAGAGTTGGGGATTGCGAAAGAGCTGGGTAGAACAGTTTCTTATGGCGGTTTTAAAATTGAGAAATATCTGCCAGTGCTGGAAGCTGAATTTGATAGAATGTATAAAACTGCATATTGTGAAAATAGGGTTGTGGTAAGTGAAGTTTTAATTGATTTGCTGTTTGAGTATTATGCAGAATTCAGAATTTTTATTACAGAAACAAGGCAGGGGGTAAGGTATGATATTCCTATTTGAGATTTTATAAGACATTAGTTTGGGCACTGTTTTGTTTATGTAAAATCCGTTATGGGGAAAGTTTGCTTTTGGGGGCTGGGTTAATAGCTGCTCCAGCCCTTGACTTATAAGCGTTATAGCAGTTTGAGTACAAGTTTTAATATATAGTTTTTTTAATTCTATAAATTTTATGAAGCCCTGATATAATGCGGAACAAAGAGTTCATTTTCGGTATCTTTTATATGAGTATATTACCCCCTACAACAGGAAAAGATCTTAAAACCATTACCTTTATAGCACGAAGCCAGAAACGTTATAAAAAAGAGTTGCTCTTGCCATACGCGGATAGCCTTGAGTAGCTGCTTTGATATGAATACCTCATAGCATAAATCCAATCCTCAAGTTTGGGTTAACATATCTATTAAAGAAGTCCTCAGTTCTAGCTCTATTCTTAGTAAAGAATCTAAATTTTCTATGTTTCCCTCTGTCTCTGCATCATTTATAAATTCCATAATTTCCTGAAGCGAGGGAATCCGTTTTTCACTTTGGATTTTATTTATAAGTTCTTTTATATGATCAATTTTAGATCCCAAGTCATCTGTTCTCATATTTAATATTGTAACAAAAAAAGCTGCTTTTTTTTCATTATCAATATTGTCCGGATTTTCCCCTGTACAATTATTTAATTCTATAAGCTGAGTGACTATCGATTGTCTTTCCTCAATAATTTCCCTCATTGTTTTGAGCTCTTCTGCAAGTACTTCCATTTCGCTTTTCAAATTTTTGTTTTCATTAATAGCATCTTTCAATTCTAAGCTTACTTTCTTCGCTAAAGCAATCATCGTCATTAGTAATTCTGGTAATCTTGTCTTTTGCGCAGGATGCAGTCTATTTGCAATGCTAAGTGCAAACGGACAATAGAATAAGAGATTCTGCTCAATCCCCGTGGTTTCCATACTTTGTTTGCATGCCTCTATTAACCCTAAATGTTGATCTTCTTCCGGCTTGCACTTTTCATTTATAAATTGTGCAAATACAGGATGCATAGTATAACAGCCTGATTCGATATCAAACTGTAACCACCCTTTATCATATAATCCCATCAAAACATCATCATCTTCACTAACTCCAGCATCACTTAACAGCCATTCATTACATATGTCCATGACCAAGGGAACATAAGGGAATGTAGAAAATGCCTCTAAAATGTTTTTTTCTGCTTCTGACATATCAGACAAATCATATAATACCTCATATAGCTCCTGAATATTTATTTGCTCTCCAGCCTTATGATATGTTAGCTGAAGTCTCTTTTTTTCCAATTCTTCCCTAAGTCTTTTGGCTGACCAGGATTTTGTACGTGCCAAATGCGCAAGCTGTTCAACGGTAATCGTATGCCTCCCTGCCAAAATATCTATGATGAATTCCAAATCCTCGATATCCTCAGTCTCAATTCTTTTTTTGCTTTCAAACCGTATTTTCTCGTATATTTCTTTACACTGCTCTAAATTAAGCAATTCAATATTATATGATTCAAATTCATCTCCCATTGTAGCCAGCCGAGATGTTATGACAATCGCACTAGGAATGTCCTTTAACTTCTGCAAACCTGGATCTTTTATCATTGGTTTATCCACATTATCAACAAACAGAAGAAGTTTTCCGTCTGATGCTAAATATTCCAATTCTCTCCAAGCAGCTTCCTGATCCTGTTCTGACTGCTTCTGTTTCTTATACTTTAAACACCTTTGCAAGCTATATCCCATATCCCCAGTATACATAATATAGCCAATATGCCGGAAAGGTCCGTCTTCACCCCCGGCATGCCTGCTTAAGTATTCCTCAAACAGCTTCCTACAGAGATGGGTCTTCCCGATCCCACCCATGCCACTTACAAGGATTACTTTGCTTCCATTTTCTATTTTTTGGCGCAATTCTTTTATCTCTGTCTCACGTCCGGTAAAGTAAGACACCGGCTTTATATTCACATTATGTGTAACCACAAATTCACGTTCATTATCTTGAAGCATCACAATATCCGTATCATTCTGCTCTCCCTTAAAATAATTACTCACCATTTTTTCTATTTTATTTATTTTTTTATGTGTTTCTTCGTGGTTACAGTTATTCTTTTCAAAATAATTGCTAAGACTTTCACTCAACTGTCTTTTCCAGAGCAATTCAAATTCTCTATATAAAACATTGTTTTTGTCACTGCTAATTTCATGATTTAGAATTTCTAGAAAGTCTTTATGGCTATTAATATTCACATCTGGATCAAGTATTTTTAAATCTGATGTTATGGCATATGCATCACATTTCCCATTTATTAATCCTTTTAATATACTTTCTGCAGCGTCATACAATTTATCCTCATTTTTATATCGATTGTGTGTAAATTTATTTAATGAATCTACAATTACACAATATATCTTTGTCTGTAGATTCTGACTATTAGATTTTCTATCCTGATACGCATTTTTGATTGCATGTTTTGAAATATCCACACCATCACTAACAGCTTTTGACATTAAATCGCCCAAAATCTTTAATACTGCATTTGAAATCAATGTTGTTGTTGCTGTCATAAATATCCCCCCTTTGAATGAATCAACTCCATGTAATAAGGCAGTGAAATCAAAAAAGCCCGAAGAGTGGCTATCCCCCCAGGTTTCCTGCATGCTACATGAAAATTTTAATCTTATTCCTATAAACAAATATAAAACAATATCTCTTATTTGTAAAGATGTTGTAAATAAAGTGATACCGATGGAAACGTAATAAAATTACAGTAAAAACTGAAAAAGCAACAAAAAATCGAAGAAATTAGCAGAGAAACTAATAAAGAAATTGGCAACAGGAAGGATATGTCAATTCAAGTCAAGTAAGGGATAATATCCATTTATCCCGTATTCAAGGTTAAAATTGCTGTAAGGATGAGGAGAAAATAAGCAAAATCAAAATTCAAAAACAAACACAATTAACTTTACGAAACCTATAGTTGTGTGATATACTCCTGTCTTTGACAGTTGCTTAAAGAAAAGATCGCTGTATACCTTGTATTTATTGCGGGTTCAGTGTTTTTTTACGTTGCAGCAATACCGTAAACTGAATAACCAGCATCTTTTGGAGGAAATGTTTAGTTCCTATTCCAAGCTGTTCTTATATGAAAAGGCATAAGAAATAGAGACGGAGTTTGATTGTGACTGTCTCATGGTACATGAAAGTGGGAAAGAAATCCTGCACCTGAGTTTCGTTAAATCGGCTGATTGCAAGGGGATATACCATTGTAATTCCTTTATGGTAACTTATCAGACAGACAGAAAAAAGAAATTTTTTGCAATTTAACTAAGCGGCATGAAATCAACAAGGCGTTGTTTCCTGCATAGATGGCTTATTTGTTTTAATGATGTCCATGAGGCATACAGGAGACCATTGTTCGGGGTAATTGCAGGGAACTTCAAGTGCAGCTTCTGCAGGCACTTGGAGGTATTCAAGAAGGATATCTCGTATTTCTTCCATTGAAAGATTAGGAGCCGATTGAATTTGCGCCAAAACGGTCTTTCGCAGGACCGATTCCCACATAGGATTATTTTTTAAAATACTCGGCACACGGCGTTCACGTGGCATTCGGTCAATCATATCTTCCCATGCTATATCAAATGCTGAAATATTATCATCACTAAAGTAGTGCTGTGACCCTTCATCAAATAAAAGTATCCTGATGTTTTGTTTTAGAGAAGATTTAACAATCTCACTGAGCACAGGGACGACACATGCTTTAGAATACGGTATTTCCATGCATACGTCCATAGCAGACCTAAAATAGCTGGCATCAATGTAATCTGTAACAAAGTTAAAGTTTTCTTCAGATAAAAACATGTATTTTATAATAGAAAGTTCAAGGGATTCGTTGCCGTTGTAAAATATGTTGCTGATGGGGCAGATCCGGCAGCTGGGTGTCTTTGCATCATATTTTTTGTAAAAGGTATTGCATGATTTGAAAGCAGGAACTCCCGTATAGTTCATGAGCAGAAGGCAGGAATCTTTAGGGGTAGTTCCTATATGCATAAAATCAGGGCATATAAGCCCTGAATCATGAGAGAGATCATTCAGGGAAACAGAGAGCATTGACATTGCAAGTTCATGTTGTATACCATTTTGTACGGCTGTAGAGACAAAGGTTTTAGCGTAACTCCATAAATCTTTTTCACAGTTTATATTCCGCAGGATATATTTATGGCAAGGATAGCCAGGCGATATTTTTGTAATGTCCATTTTTCGTCTCCAAAATCATATTTATTTTAATTGTCATATGAGTACGAACGAAAAGCAACCATATTCTTTACATAAAGAGGCAATACATTCTGTTTTTAGGATCAAATTTTTTCTGGGACGAGTATCAAAAATTAATTATTGATACAAAGAAATAGTAATGCTATGATTGTGTCACAACCTAAATAATCTGATTTTACGGAGGGGCATTGATAATGACGAATAGGGAACTAGAACTGAAAATAAAAGAATTAGAAGAAATAATTGCTGAGAAGGATAAAGAAATCGAACGATTAAAGAGGAGAAATCCTAATAATGCGGGAAGAAAGGCGGCTGATGATAAATGGGTAGCTTCATTCAGTAAATTCACAGAACTCTATGAGTCTCAAAAATCAATTTATGAGATTATGGAAGAAACTGGGATTAGCAGGGCTACATATTACAGATATAAGAGACTATACGATGATACAAATGTGAGTTTAAAAAAATAGTTATTTCTGCAGAGCAAAAAAAAGTATTTAGGAAAATGAAAGAAATTTAAGCTGGAACAAGGGAGGGGGGAGCAACAGAGATGATGGCGGAGCGGTGACGGATAGCAGGATGATGGTTTTGGACTAAAGAACTATTTTGGAAAGGGGATAAAAATGCCAAAAAGTAATGAGACAACAAAAAGGGATGTAAAAGATTATTTTGAATATTCTGAAAAGGAGAGAGCGCAAAACCCGGATTTAGATGGGATAGGTAGGCGTCTTGTAGATATTTATCAGGCAGGGTGGAATGCGGCAACAGCGGATGCTACACTGAAAGGGCAGATCAGTGATACCGGTGAGAGATATGATCTGGAAGAAGACAAGATAGGAGAATTTCTGAAAAAGGAATATCAGGACAGAGAAAGCAGGGAATATCTCGTTGATGGAGCAATTTTGACCTGTACGAATTGTACTAAGAGAGAAATATCAATAGATGCAGGAGGAAAAGAACTTCCATATTATGCGAAAATAGATGCAAGCATAGATGCGGATCTGATCAAGAATCTGGATAGCGACAAAGTGGCAGGGAGGTTGATTGTTACAGATAATTCTGCACTCAAGGCAAATGAATTAACCCATGCCACAGTGGCAGACAGCATAGGAAGGGATAAATATGATGATAGCAAGCAGTATAACATACCCAACTTCGGGAACTGTCAGAGGAAACCGGATAGTAATATGGAACTGGAGATATTTGAAAAGATACATAACGAAGCAGGAGAAGGCGAGGTAAAAAGAAAGGAAGGAAGCTGCAGATATCTGATGAAGCTGGAGGAAGAATGGGAAAATTTTGATTTGATTCAAAGCTACTGTACTTTTCATGATGACAGGAAAGGCGAAAGGGAAGGAATCACCATGACGTCAATGCTGTTTTGTAAACATGGTGGAATTATTTATCCGGTCACATCGGGGCAGACAATGGTAGAACCAGCGGAATTAATATTGATTTATCAAGCTGAAGCAGGTGCATTAGTCAGCGGAAATGCAAATGAGAGTGGGCAGGCAGCCCAAAAAGGTGAGCCTGTAAAATATGATAAATCAACTTATCTATCTAAATGGAAATATAAAGATAAGAGTACTCCTCAGTACTATATTGTTAATTATGAAGATGCTTATATTGACGAAAATGGGTTACTAAGAATAAGCAAAATGCCAGGATACCGATCTGGAAATGATTATTATTGTGTTGCTATGGCAAAGGGGTTTACTAAATTAGCTGAGGAATATTGTACGCCAGCCGAGGAGGGCAACATAAATTATGGATATAAACTGCAGGTTCGTTTTGAAGATGAGGATGGAAAGAGCTATAGTATGGACGTAATTGTCGCTGAGGCTAAAGGCTCCTCAGATTCAGATGAATTTTACCCACATGATCATTTAGTTGAATTTGTGGTTGATGAAAAACCTAAAGGTTCTATTGTAAATGAAAAGAGCAATGTTAGTTTCGATTTGCTCTTGGGAGGAAAAGGGCTTGAAATTAAAGAAGTTTATGCTTATAAGGATGGCGCATTTGTAGAAGGAAATTATAGGGCGGACTATCAGTGGAAAGACAAATAATGAGAAAAATATTATATTTTATAGTCATAATTAGTGCGATTGCCATATTTGTATTCTTGTTCATGCTCCAAAATGAGGAATCGAGCCCAGATATAATAAAAATAAATGAAAAAAAAGAAAGTATCGCAACAGAAATAGTGGATGATTTCAGAAATGATGAAGAGGAACAAGTAAATAAGATAGTGGAAAAAAGTGAAATTGAACTGATAAGCAAGGTGGTGGCAAAAAATGAAAACATGATATTGGATTTTCTAAATAATTACCCACAGGAATTGAAATGGGTTAATATTTACCTCTTTGATTTTACAAAAGATGGGGAAATGGAAATTGTACTGTCAAATGAATATCTGGCAAGGGGGGCAGGGTTGCCTGCTTACAACTACGTATATGACCAGGAGGGTAACCTATTATTTGAATTTTTTTGCGGTTCATCCGTGGAAATATATGCCGAAAATAATATGGATTCATTCTGGTTGCGCAGTAACATACATTGGGGTTCCTGTAACGATATGATACTGCATAGCAAAATTACAAAACGTGAAAACTGGGAAGAGGATTTCATGATTGCAGAGTGGGATATGCGAAGAGACGGGGAAGAAGAGCTTTATTATGTTCTTGATCTTTCAAAGATAGAAAGCCAGGAACTATGGGCAAATACATATGACATAGTGGCAGAGAAAGAAAAGGAAAATAATGCAAATATAAATGAAGACCAGTTAAAGGGATATTTTCCAGATGATGTGGGCGTAGAAAAAAAGGAATTAAATATGAAAGGAAGTATCTACTGTGGAGAGAACGGAATAATTATGGAAGTTGAAGGAAAGAAAGTCCCGTTTCCTGATTTGCCCTAAAAGGTTACTTATCAATTAAATTCTTTACGGTCGTGTATTTTGCGGGGAGGAATTATTATGTATGAACCAACAAGAAGTGAGTGGGAAAGGAGCCCAGAGCCAGCATATGGGGAGGGCGGTAGCAACTCAACGGATTTAAAATGTGTTTTTTCTAAAAGAGTATGCGGGGATGGGGTAGGACGCTCTGAAATACTTAAGGATGGACGTTTGTTTGATTTTTGGGGCGAAGGATATATTCAGACGAATAGTGGAAATGAGCTTATAGCTGATAGTATGGCAGATATTGAAGTGTTTAGTAAAGCGGAGTTTCAGAAGATAATTGATGAAACAAAAAGTTCACTTATATCCTTAGTGATTGACTATGAGGCAACAGATTGTTTTATCAGAAATTGTGTGTATCCTGATGTATTGCCTGATTCAGATGAGGAAAGGGCATCATTTGGATATGCGTTATTTTGGATGGCTAAACGTAATTTGGCTATAACGTTGTTGTTCGGTTCAAACGAAATAGTAAAGAGTGTTTGTACAGGTAAAATACAAAGCTGTGCAGATGCTATACGTGGACTTTTTGAACATCCAACATTGTCAGACGGTTATCAAAGTGCAGTGGAAGAAATTCTTAAGCGGTTAATTTTTGAAATGAGAATTATCTCTTTTTCTGTCACGGATGATGAGGTAAATTGTAAATTTGTACCCTCATTTTTGACGGAAGAAACTATTTCTGAAAATAAGAATGAGAATCAATATTGGCGAATTAAAATGCTGAATATTCTTCAGCAAATTTATCCGATAGATGGAAGCGAATTGAAGAACGTATAAAAAATTT
The DNA here is from genome assembly GCA_011959285.1 of Lachnospiraceae bacterium. Classification (GTDB taxonomy): domain Bacteria; phylum Bacillota; class Clostridia; order Lachnospirales; family Lachnospiraceae; genus Suilimivivens. Next base: position 18,877 of record BLLW01000027.1, read on the forward strand.
CAGGACTCATATATTTTCAGAAAACAGATTGCCGTTTTTTGCGGTTGATCCCTATTGTTTTTATTCGGAAGGAAGTAGTAAGCAACCAATAGCAGAATATTTTCCAATGCAACAATTGCTTTCGGTTGGAAAATATGAAAAATTTAGAAAACTTTTGTTGGAATTTGTGTATGTTCCTGTAATATCAGGGGCGTACGCTTCAATTGCCTTTACGCTTCCATTTTATAAAGTTTTTGATACTGATGAATCGCACATAACAGATTCTATGTTTCCTTGTAGAATAGAAGATGAGCTGGCAGAGAGTATCATACTTGGGAAAGCGCATAAAAAATGGATAGAGGCAATGCAGAAAATTGGCGCAATAAAGACCTATTTACGATGCTGCACTCAGGTTTTAAAGGTTTCTGTTGATGATGAATGTGCTGCCGGAACAGATGCATTTAAGAATGCGCTCTTGAAGCGCATAGAAATTTTACATAAAGAATTAATATCGTGTGAAATTTTAGTGGGGAAACTTATAGATAAGGCAACTGGACAAATTGTGGAGTTTTTAGAGATGATGAAATTATTTTTTGAATGCTTTGATGAAATAAATGATTGCATTGCAAGTAATAGTGACCCGAATGAAATTATACAGGCAATAGATAATGTCTTTACAGTGATGATCCTTCTGCAACCATATGTAATTGAACATGATTCTGAGTAAATTTAAGAAAAATAGGCAGTTTGGAATTACATATAACTTGACACTAATTCACCGTCAATTTTGCCCTGACTTAGCATTAGCGAACCATACACCCCACGAAGTTATGCGGGTTTCAGCGATTTTCGCGTGGGAAAAGTGAAAAAAGTTTGTGACATTAACTTGACATACGCGGGGTATGGGGCGCTTTGTGTCGAGGATAGTCTGCCGGGGCAGAAATAAGGATGGATTTTGGATTAATGAGTTTTTCGGCACATTAGCGTTAAATATAATATTTATTATGCGTTTAGATATTTTTGCTTGGAGAGTATCATACTAACTATACAGAATTATTAAAAGGTGGTATGATATGTGTAAGAAAGCAGGAAAAAATAAAGTAGCGGAGGAGGAACAAGTAATGAGCGTAGCAGCAAATTTGGAAAGACCTTGTACAATTTCAGAATCTATTATGCAGTCATGCAAGGAAGTAAAGAATATGCGTGAAGGCAAAACTCCCAAACGTTCCTTAAATGATTTATTTGCGAATATTGAAAAATGGAGCAAAGAGGAAGAAAGATAAATGTATACAGTTATACCTACTGAACAGTTTGAAAAAGATGTGAAATATTACATCAAGAAAAAAGGATTCACGCATATAGGCGCGGATATTAAAGCAATAACTGATGAATTGGAAAAAGGAAACCTGATAGGAGCGGAAATTCCGGGATTAAGGATTCCGACAGATGGGCATACTTTCAAAGTCAGGTCAGCAAATACAGATACCAAGGCAGGGCAGTCCAACGGGTATCGGATTATTTATTACGCAGTCAGGGATGATGCGGAAGTGTACCTGCTTACGATTTATTATAAAAAGGATGATAGCAGGATACCAACCAATCAGGAGATTGTGGAATTAGTAGAGACTTATTGTATGTAGACTGGAAAAGAAGAGCTGTTCAATACGGTAAAAAACTGTATTGGCCGGCTTTTTTTGTATAGGATAAATGGGAAATTAGTTTGAACGGTAACAGATTATGGAAAAATGTGTGGATCAGGAGGCGAATGATTTTGAACAATACGGTCGCGATTATAGAGGCAGGAATTGGAGCAATGTCTTTGGGATTTGTGGAAGCCGGTTTTCAGATAAAAGAGTTTTTTGTAAAAGAAAGGAAAGCGATAGAAATTCACAGGAAGAATATTGGAGGAAAAATATGCGAAAGAGGTTTGATGGAACTTATGCCGGAAGAAATTTCAGATGTAGATGTAATAGCAATTGATTTGATGCAGGTGTTTACATCTAAAAACAGTGGAAAAAGTGAATTTGAACCGCATGGGTTTAATGAAACACCTTTGAAAAAGACTGCGGAGATTATAAAGTGGAAAAGACCGCATATGTTTTTTCTGGTTATGCAGAAAGGAATGCATAAAAACCCGATGTGGTCAGGATTTTGCGATGAAATATGTCAGACAGGTTATAATATTACCTGGAGAGTTCTGAGCAGCAGGGAAATTACCGGATTTCCGGTGAGAGAGGAACAGCTCTATGCGATTGGAAGCAGAATACCAGATTATCAGTATGAATTTCCGGGATATAGGGATTTGGGAATAACGATTCCAGTTCATAAGTTCATTTCCGACATGGAAGAAGACGGATGGTACTATAGGATTAACAGGGATGAAATTTCAGAAGAGAGCAAAGAGGATAGTTTTCTTTGTTGGAGGAAAGATAAATATGTAGAACAGCCATATGTGGGGTGGAATTTAATAAAAATTCCGTTGATTCGAGTCAATGGAATTATTCATAGGCTATCACACAAAGAAATGGCAGTATTGAAAGGATTTCCGAAAAATTATGACATGAATAGATCGAATAGGGCATGGCTGTACAGGATGCTGGTATATGCACCGAATGTGCAGGTCGTAAAGTATGCTGCAGATCATCTTACACAAACGCCTCTGCGTAAACAACAGATAGCAGACTATAGGGAGTTTGAACAGATATTTAGCAGTTATCTACAGCAAAAAGGCGGACAAATAAAGAATTCCACGGAACAGGATATGGAATGGGACATTGTTTATACATATAAAGATTCCACAGTGTATTTTGCTTTGAAATTTTATAGCAGTAATTTTTCAATGAGAGAGAATTTGTGTAAAGCAAGTGAGAGATTATCGAAAGGAAAAAAAGAAGGTGACTGTATCATTCTTGTGGTAGCAAATATAGTATCTGAGGAAGTAAAAGAATTATGTAAATCTGAGTATGGAATTAATATATGGGATGCAGGAAATCTTCTTTGGCTGTTCAGAGAATTTACAAGAATTGAAAATGAGTTTGTTGCCTTTTTGAACTATTCAACAGAAGTAATCGAGCCGCAAAAACCTGAACCATATATCTTTGACGAAATAGAGATAAGGACGGAAGATGAGAGCCTGAAAGAAAAATTATTGAAGATTAAACCCGGAACAGAGCAGTGGCAGCAATATGAAAAGGTTTGTATTGAAATATTAAAGTATGTTTTGGGAGATTATCTGACCCTGTGGTATGCGCAGGAAAATACAGACAATGGAATGTATAGATTTGATTTATGCTGTAAAATCAAGGCTGGGACAAATCAGGATTTTTTCGATACGGTCCAACAATATTTTAATACGAAATATATCGTTTTTGAATTTAAAAACCACAGCGAGAAGATCACGCAAAAAGAAATATATACAACGGAAAAATATTTATATGAAAAGGCATTGCGGAGAGTGGCGATTATAATTTCCAGGAAGGGAGCAGATGAAAATGCCCTTGCTGCTGTACGTGGAAGTCTTCGAGAAAGCGGGAAGTTGATTCTCTGTTTATCCGACAGGGATATTTTAGAGTTGATGGAAATAAAAGAACGGAATGAGCAGCCTACAGAGGCTTTTTTGGGCGCAATGTTGGATGACTTATTAATTCATTTGGAAAAGTAAATTATTTTAGGATTTATGTTTGTCAAAACTTTTGAAGATATGTAAAAGCCTGTCGAAGGTATTTTAATATATAGTAAATTTTTGTTAGTCCTTACTTGACAGCAGCATACGGGGAGAAGGTGAAGGCTTATCTTAGGCGGGGGGCGAAGCCAATCCGGGGGGAGGTGGAGTATCCGAATGAGAAGGTGGGGGATTATGATATTATAGTGTCAAGTCAGCAAGGAGCCAGTAAAATCAAGGTGTTCCGCTGGTTTAGTCCAAATATTTTTTCACTGCAAAAGCAGTAAAAAAGGATTGGGACAGGCCTGTTTTTAATCTTGAAACTGAAAATCATACTACTTGACACTAAATTACCATAAAGCTGTCAGGAACGGGACAAGTGCGCTCTAAGGAGGTGCAGGGGAAGCGTTCTGCCCGGAAAAGTGTTCGGAGAGAAGTGGAATGATATTGAGGACTAAGTTTGTTAATTTATTAGCTGCTTGGTCCTCTTTTCTGTTCAGAAATAGAAAAAGGAGATCTATATGAGTAACCAGATTACTAGGGAAAGCATGGAATTTATTGCAGGGGAAATTATGGATGCAGTCCATGATTCCGGCAGACTGGAAGATGGCATAAACAGGATTCAGGAAATTCTTGAATGTAATGGGATCGTTGAGGTTATCCCGGATTAAATAGGAGGAGAACATATGAAGCAGAGAGAAATGACGGTTTACAGGGCAAGGGGAACCAGCATAGAGATAAACAATCCATTGATCATGCTGCAGGGAAAATGGCTGCGGGATTTAGGATTTTCCACAGGCGACAGAATATCAGTAACCTGTGAGGGCGGCAGGCTTATTGTGGAAAGGACAGGCAGGATATGGTCTGATCCCAAAGGGGCGGGGATGATAGCGGAAGGAACTGAAGAATATCAGGGGAAGGCGGTGTGACAATGGATATGAATAGAGGAAATAAACGTACAATTACCTTTAAGGATCAGGAACACGAAATATTTTACAGAAACTGTCTGCAAAAGTGCAGGCAGCAGGACGTATACCATAAAGCATTAGTTTACTGTCTTGGGATCAGCGGCGATACAAGGCGGAATGTAGAGAGAATTTTTGATTTCAAAAAAGGGAGCGTAAAGCCAAAGTGTCTGGAAGAGGGTTGGATCACCAGCGGCAGCGCAAGGGTGGTGCGTATGGCGTTCAATCTTTTCTGTAACGGTACGCCCAGCGCATATGCCCTTGAGGGTGATGAAAAAGTAAAGGAGTGTCAGCGGTATACAGTGGAAGACCTGTTCTGCTGTGAATACGCAGTATATTTCTGGGAAGCGGTCAAGGTGCGCTATCCGGAATACTGTTTCCCGATAGATTTATCAGAGTTTGGGTTTTAAAGCAGGATAGTGTGTTAAGGCGCGGTGGAACTATATGTAGAAGGAGGGCAATATGGCAGAACTAAGTATGGCTTTAGTACAGATGAAAGGGCTGAAATGCCGGATTGATGATATTTTAAGTGTCACCACTTATGATGAACATGCAGACCTGCGGGGGCTGCATGTGGACCATAGGGACAGTGACCAGATGTTTCAGTTAAGGGAAATACGGAGAATCATGGGGAAGTTGGCTGACATAGGTGGCAGCATAGAGTACCTTTTCCGACCGGTTCAGGAGATCAGTACTCTTCATAAAGATGAAAACGGGGAATACAGGACGGAGAAAGGATATTGTTACCGCAGTGGAAGTCTGATTGAAGCTTTCCTGCAGGAAGATACCCATGAAGAGTCCTGCTGGGTGCAGACAAAAGTGGAGTATGACGGGGAAGATTATTATCTTATGGGATATGAGGATATCCCCATGAAAGGGCTGAAAGTCCGTGTGAGATAGAAAGGAGAACAGGATATATGGAAAGGACAGGAAGAAAATGTAAGGTCATTGCCATCGCAAACCAGAAGGGCGGTGTGTCTTATGAAAAGCTATACATTATGCAAAGTTAATGAAAGAAATCCTTATAAATAAAGGATTCTTTAGTTGATTTACTTTCCATAATCCATCAAGATTTAAGTGTATTTTATCAATTCGCTTAAGGAGGAACGCACGATGGAAAAATCAACTTTGCAGCAACTGATCAACCAAACCGGGGAAGCACTCGTACAGGCAGGTGCATCCAGCTATTACCAAAAAGTATTTAAAACTCTTACAAAACAGCTTTTGCTCTACTCCCACGAACAAGGTACTGATTCTTTCAGCATGGATTTCGGATTACAGTTTTTAGAAGACCATTATTCTATGTCATCTAAGATAGCGTTGAAAAAATGGTGTACCGCCTATTCCCGTTGTATAAATGCTTTGGCAGAATACCAGCGTTCAGGGAATGTAGTTCTTTATCTTGCCATGGATAAAAGAGCGTACACTTTCCCAGAGGGATTTAGATATAGCGCAGAAGCATATATTTCCCATCGAGAAGATATCGGGATAATAAAAAAATCAAATAAGATTTTCAGTTTATATCTGGAACGCTTTTTTGCGTTTTTAAGCAGGAAGAACATTGCTTCTTTAGATACACTGTCTCTCAAAGACGTTTTGGATTTCATGGCATCTTTGAACTGTTATGAAAAGCCAACCATAAATCATACAATGCGTGCGGTGCGCTATTATCTGAAATACTGCTATGAACATGGTCTTATGGAGCAGGAGATGTTTTCAAAACTTCCAAACCCTCATTACAACAGGCAGAGCCGATTACCTTCTTCGTATTCAGCGAATGAGGTGACGAAACTTCTTGATTCGATTGACCTTGGGAATCCCTGCGGAATCCGTGATTATGCAATCATTCTTCTGATTGCAAGACTTGGATTACGCAGCAGCGATGTCGCAAATTTAAGGTTTTCCAATATCGACTGGGAAAGAGAAGTAATCCATTTGAACCAGGTAAAAACAGGAAATCCGTTAGAACTTCCTCTTTTAGAAGATGTTGGCGAAGCGATCATTAACTATCTGAAGAACGCAAGGCCTAAAACCGACTCGGATCACGTTTTTGTGAGGCAGCTTCCTCCTTATACGGATTTCAATCCGGGTGCGGTCGGCGCCCTTGTAAGGGTACGTCTCCAGAGATCGGGAATCCATCTTGAAGGGAAAAAGAAAGGCTCCCACACACTCCGCCACAGCCTTGCGAGCCGCCTGTTGGAGCATGAGATTCCGCTTCCGGTCATTTCAGAAATCCTGGGGCACACAACTACTGAAACTACGATGGCATATCTTCGTATTGATATCACCGAGCTTCGGAAATGTGCATTGGAGGTGGCAATCTAATGACAAGAATCAGAAAATCTCCATCCATGACAGGTTCATTTGCGGAAGTTGCCCGGGAATTCATTCAGTACAAAAGAAGCACAGGTTTTAAATATGCAGATGAACCGAAATGTTTATCCCGGTTTTGCCGTTTCAGTGAAGAACAGGGTGTCACAGAAATAAAAATATCCCGCTCCCTTGCAGAAAAATGGACAGCGCCCCGGGCAGGTGAATCCGAAAAAAGCCGGTCACACCGCATTACCTGCATAAGACAGTTTGCCATATACCTTAATAACCTTGGTTATGATGCTTATATCGTGCCAGAAGTGAAGGGTTTGAATCACAGTTCATTTGTACCATATATATTTACGCATGAGCAGATAGCAGCTGTGATCAAAGCCGCTGATGAAACAGAACCCAAAGAAGTTGCAAGAAATATGCATCTGGCGTTACCCGTAATCTTCCGGATTCTTTATGGCTGTGGACTTCGTGTGTCAGAAGTTGTCGGACTTCGCTGCAGGGATGTGAATCTCGAAGATGGGATTCTTACGATCCGTGAAGCAAAGACTGACCGTGACCGGTATATCCCATTATCAGATTCCGTAAAAGAAGCCTGTATATCCTATGCAGATAAAATCTGGTGGGAAAAAGACAGCGACTTTTTCTTCCCTGCTCCTGATAAGACCATGATCAGCCCGATGACTATCTATCAAAGGTACCGCAGGTATCTGGAAGCGGCAGGGATTTCACATGGCGGAAAAGGGCAGGGCCCCCGTCTGCATGATGTACGCCATACATTCGCGGTTCATGTTTTACAAAAGTGGATCAGGGAAGAAGCCGATTTAACGGCTATGCTCCCGATTCTTTCCACATATATGGGGCACAAAACAATACGCTCAACAGCAAGGTATCTACGCCTGACAGCGGAAGTTTATCCAGACCTGATGAGGGAAGTGGAAAGGTCATGTGCATACGTCATCCCGGAGGTATGCCATGAAGGAAACTGATTTTGCACAGTATTTAACGCAGTTCCTGTCAGTATATCTTCCCTGCCAGGTCGGCAGCAAACGTAATACCCAGTTAGCATACAGGGACTCATTCTCATTATTTTTAAGATACTGCAGAGATCAGGAGAACCTTTTGCCGGAAAAGCTGACAGTTGCAAAAATAAACAGGGATCTGATCCTCCGCTTTCTGCAATGGCTGGAAGAAGAACGTAACTGCAAAGCGGCGACAAGGAATCAACGTCTCGCTGCAATCCATTCATTTTTCAGCTTTTTAATGGTAGAAGAACCACAGTATATACAGCAAAGCCAGAAAATCCTGGCTATTCCAATGAAAAAAACGGATACGGTGCCACTCATGTATCTTCCATTGGATAGCATCAAGGGCCTGTTAGAACAACCCGACAGGACAACAATCCAGGGGAAAAGGGATGCTGTTCTGCTGTCACTTTTATATGATACCGGAGCAAGGGTTCAGGAACTTGTGGATCTAAAAGTTTGTGATGTTGCTTTAAATGATACTGTCACCATCGTACTGACAGGCAAAGGCGGTAAAAGCCGCATTGTTCCAGTCATGAGACCAACTGGGGAATTGTTGAAGCAGTATATGGAAGGTTCTGGTCTGGCTTCGCCTGTATATGGTCGCAATCCGTTATTTACCAACCGGAGCAATAAACCCCTGACGAGAGCCGGAGTGACATATATTTTGAAAAAATATGCTGCACAGGCTCAAGCAATGGGAATAAAGGATATATCCGATGAAATCACACCGCATTGGCTGAGGCATAGCAAAGCAATGCATCTGCTTCAGTCCGGAGTCAATCTTGTTTATATCAGAGATCTACTGGGACACTCTGATATTTCAACAACCGAAATCTACGCACGGGCAGACGAAAAAATGAAGCGGAAAGCATTGATGGAAGCTTACAACAGTCCATCATCTGACGAACTGCCAGCGTGGAAAAAGGATAAAGACCTTCTTGATTGGTTGAAATCTTTGTAAGGGTTTACTCCTGATTATGCAAAGTTCAAAAGAGCCTATACCCCATAAAATCAGCAAAAGTGTAGGCTCAACTTTGCATAATAACTTACTTTTCATAAGCTACGCCGCCCTTTAAGTTCAAAATGCTTATTGTTTTCATTCTTTTCCTCTCTTTCTGCGCCGCCTCTAGCGCATCTGCTCTTTATGTGTTCTGCTCTTTTGTTGCCCTAGCCGCTCTCAGCTCTGCCATTCTTGCCTTTCTTTCTGCTGAAAAATTTTCTAAATCTTTGTTTATCTCTGCTAATGTCATACTTTTTATCTTGTACTCTTGTTCCTTTAAGATTTTCTCAATCTGTTTTTCTGCTGCCACCTCGCAGCATTTACATCCTATTCCTTTCCCCATATCTGCCCTGCCTCTCCCAGTGCCACTGTATGCAGTAAATACGTTTCTATCAGCTCTGCTGCTGCCTGCCAGTTATAGCACACTGCCGTATAATACCCCTGCTGCCGCAGATACTCTAACCAGCGTTTCTGATTGTCCGTTGTGGTATTCTTTCCAGCCTTAAGCTCTATGTATAGTCCGTGGTATCCTGCCCGTACTGCTGGCAGCACAACGTCTGGCACTCCCGCTTTAACTCCCTGCCTCTTAAGCGCCGTAGCTGTCGCCTTGTCCCTTTTGCCGCCGTTTGGTACATGATGCAGATACTCTAACTCTGGCATACGTCCCAGCTGATACGCAGCCCAGCTAAATAGCGCCTCTTGATGCCCGCTTTCGTCGTCCAGTCTAAAGTTTCTCATTCTTCCGCTCTCTCCTTTCCGTGTTTTTCCTCTCTTTCGTCCTGCGCCAGCACGTCTGCCCTGCATAGGTCGTAATACTCGCACCATAGGCAGCAGTGCTTACAGTTCTTGCCTCTCTGGAATATCCAGTATATAAGCCTCTGCCCCATTCCTTATGCCCCCTCTGTCGTCGTTATCGTTCCAGCGTTCCCAGTTTCTCATATCCTCGCTGGCGTGCTTTATGGCTACCGCCAGTGCGCCTACTGCTGCCAGCCCCGCACTCAAAAGCCCTGCCCCTATGACTGCTGCCGCAATCCCTATAACCTTTACTGCCTGCATCTTATCCCCCCTCTTTCTCCATTTTTACAAGCGTGTATCTGAAATACCCATATCCGTAATACTCTGGGCTATGTACTCCCTTGCTTACGCTGTCCTTGTCTACGTAGTAGCCCTTAATCGGTCTTGCCTCTGCCTTAAACCATTCACGGCTTGAAATTATCCGTATCTCTGGCTCTGGTCTTACTAAATTCCTGCTGCAATTCCAGCGCTTGCCTTGTAGCGCCCCGTCCTCTGCTTTTCTGTGCGTATCCGTGTATTTAATCAAATACGCTGCCAGCTCCGCATAGTTCCCGCTATCGTCCAGAGGGAATACTTTTACTCTGTTATGCCCCTCATACGCCTTATACCAGCACTGCTGCAATATCTTTGTGTCTATCTGATTTATGACTAAATGATGATGCCTTGCGCCTTTCTTGCCTATCTCCATTACGTGTATGTATTTAAACTCTAGCCCAGCCTTTTTATACTCCTTGCGGCACTCCCTTAGAAATATATCTATGTCTTTGCGCATCTGCTCTTTTGTTCTCTCTGGCTCTCCCTTTTTCCGTATGTAGTCCAGCACTAAATGATAGTCACCGTATCCGTAATTTGCATTTATCAGAATACGTAGCTTTCTTTCTGCCTGCCTTGTGTTTATTTTCTCCTGCTGCTCTGTGGTGGGCTTAACCTTATCCCCCCTCTTTATCCCCTGCTTTTTATATCTGCTCGTAAAATAGCGCTCTACCTCTATGGTTTTACCCGCCCTTGTAATCCTCTCAACGTATGGCATATTTTTTACTCCTTTTTGGCTATCCTTGTCCTAAAGCTAATACTTTTATCAAGTGATAAAGCAGGCGCTTTGCCCGCATTTTGCTTGATATTTTCGCCATACAGTGATATACTGGATTTAGGTTGTAAAAGCTGTATAGCTTAGCCCTCTAAGGTATTCCCGTACCGTAGAGGGCTTTTTACTTTATCCACTTGTAAAAAGTTTCTCCGCATACTTGTAAGCCTCTCTGTAGGGCTGCTGGCAACGGTAGCTTGTGCAAGTGTGTAGCCTGCTGCCCCTGCAAAACTCGCAGGCGTGCAGCTTTGCGTACTCTTCCAGCCACGCCCTGCGGTCATGTTCCAATTTGTAGCGCAGCTTGTCTGCGTTCACTACCTCTATGCCCGCCGCATCTGCCTCCGCTATTTCGGCGCTCATTCCCTCGCTTATCCCGTACTTAACGCCCACTATCACAAAGTCGCATCTTTTCAGCAGTGTTAAGCCTGCTGCCATGCCTGCCGCCCGTTCCTCTGGCTTGTCCTCATTTAAGCACTGCGTCATATATAAATGTGGCGTAATCGGCGCTAATCCCGCCTCTATCGCCTGCTTTGCAAGCGCCTGCGCATAGTCTATGTTTCTATCCAGCTGGGCGCTGTCAGCCGCCCTATACGGGCTGCATATGTATACTGTCCTCAATCTATTTCTCTCCTTTCAATGCCGCCGCAATCGTCTTATACTCCCGCTCTCTTTCCCTTATCTCCATTTCCAGCTTGTCAAGCCGTTTAAATAGCTTATTTACCGTGCTGTCTGGCAGCCGTTCCCCGCCACGCACTAAAGCCTTGATAATTTCCAGACTATCTATGTCGTTCAGCTCTGCAAGTATCTGTATCTGCTGCGCCTTATGCCGTGCGCTGTGATAGCTGCGGCAGATTTCACGGTCTGTCATGCACCGCTACTCTTGCAAGCTCGTTTTCTACCAGATGCTCTACCATGTGCATTAAGTCATTGGTGCTTTTCTCCGTCATAAATCCGCACAACTCGCAGCACGTAGCAAAACCGCAGATTATATGATAATGTGTTACTATGTCCTGCTCTGTTTTCATGGTCTTAAGCCCGCTTATAAGGGAAGTTAAATTTATAACCGCCCGCTGCCCCAGTTCGCCGCCCGTCCCCTCTATCGGTATTGCTATTTCTGTAGCCTGCGGCTCTCCCTTGCCATTTACTATTGTTTTAACTCTCATTCCCTGCCAGCTCCTTTCTGTTAATCAGCTGTACCGATATTTCATAAGCCGTGCGCCGCTCCCTGCTGCCACTGTCTGTATCAATAACCTTTTCATACTGGCGGCTCTGGTATCTCCCCAGCAGTTCTACCGTGTCGCCCTGCTGCCAGCCCGCTACCTCGTCTGCCTGCTCTTGCCAGCAGATGCAGGGAATAAAGCACTTGTTACCCGTCAGCTCGTTTTTTACCATTACGGAAATATCCGTAATACGCTTGCCTCTCGGTGTCGTCCTATATACTGGCTCATGCGCAATAACGCCACGTAGCGCTACGTCGTCCTGCATCATAGGATTTTTAACCATTGCCAGAAAGTCTGCCAGAATGAATACCAGCACTTTACCGCTCTCAAAGTCCTTAAGCGTCTGTACCTTGCCAGATACTAAAACCTTGCTGCCTGCTGTCATAAACTCTTTAAGCGGTCGCCCGTCCCTCTGCTGCCCTACGTCTACTTTTCCGTCCGTAAAGGCTACTATAACCTCGTCCAGCGTTCCCCGTGGGCGTGGCGTTTCAATTTTTGCCAGATAGCCGTTAAAACGCAGCCCGCAAAGCTCCGTAACCTCTTCAATCTCTTTCAGCTCCCCTGCCAGTCCTGCTGCATTGTCCTTGATGCCGCCCGCCGTCAAATCTTCCATAATCGCCGTGTTAATGTCCCGTAAAAAATCTGGCTTATTATCCCGCTCTTTTTTCATGCTTTACTGTTTCCTTTCCGCTGTAATTTTCCAGCATTTCTATTGCCCGCTGGTAGCAGGCTATTTCTGTATCCTCTTTCACTTTGCAGATACAACGCCCTTTTCTTTCGCCCTTATACTCCCAGATTTCAATAAGGTTATTGCCGTATATATCAAAATGGCTATGTTCCCTTAATCCGCAGCTCTTCTGTATCGGTCTGTAAATCTGGTAGAATTTGTGTATAAGCTCCCTGCGCTGCTCGTCGTTCTCTTCCATGCGTCGCCCTCACTTTCGTTATGAAAAGAAAGCAGCTGGTATAAGCTCGTAGCCGTCAATATCTTCATTTTCCAGCGGCTTATCATACTCAATGTATCCCCACGCCAGCCGCCCTATCTCCCCTACATATTGCCGCTCATTGAAATTATGTATAAGCATAGCTGGGTTATCCTTTGGCTTTGGATACGTTCCCGCTGATACTGGGCGCTGTGTGCTGTAATATTTGTATTTCACTCTCTTACCTCGCTTTCGTGTCCCCGTGCTGCTGGTATCCCTCTAAATACCCCGCACATTCAATATCAATCTGCTTTCCGTCCCTGCCGTCGCTGTTTATCTTGATTTCTCCGTAATACGCATAAATACAGCAGCCATCATAATCATATACTCTTATGCTGCCCTCTGTGGCTGGCTCTGGTGTTCCAATAACCAGCGGCTCTGCCTGCTGCCGCTGCATCAATGCTGCTACCTCTTCGTCCGTCGTCGGCTCTGCCTGCTGCGCCTGCCACCAAACGAACACAAAAAAGAGTATCAGCCCTGCTATGCAGATTGCCACGGCTACTGCCGCCCGTATCAGCCCTTTAAGTATCTGGTTTTCCCGTCTGCGTCGCCTCATTGTCTGCCTCGCTTTCTATGTCTGCCCTCTATGCTTAACCGCTGTTTTTCCTCTTCCCAGTCAAAAGAAGTACACGCAATACAGCGCTTGCACTGCTCTATAGGCTCGTCGTCAAATTCTTTACCAAATCCCAGGCAAGCGCCGCTACCGTCCACGCCTGCTGCCCCGCACTTCTTTTGCAAGCTACATTTTTCTATACGCCTGCTTATGCGGCAGCTTTTACAGATAACCTTTTTGCCCGTCGTGCAGCCCTCTTGACGTGCAAAGTACGCCGCCCAGCTCCTACTTACGCCACCCGTCCTGCCTGCATCTTTAAAGGCTACTATCTGCTCGCCGCATATGTCGCAGTATACCTCTGTGCGCACTTCCCTATATATTGCCATTTCCTGCCTCACTTTCTGCCGTCGTAATCCTCAAACCGTTTGCAGCTCCTAAAAATAATTCTATTGTTTACCCAGCGCTGTAGCAGCTTAAGCCTATGCCCTGCTGGTATCTTGTCCTTTTCGTATAACATTACATACGGGTTATATCCCAGTTCACGCAGCGTATATACTCTCTCTAAATCCTGCTCAAAAGTCGTATTGAAATTGCAAAGCACATATACACCCAGCTTTCTATAGTCCCACTGTGTAATTTCCTTAAATTCCTTAAACTTTGGTACTATCTTCTCTTTGTCCTCGTATCTGTCCCATGCAAAATGCACTTGTTTTATTTTCATCCGCTTTATGTATTCCGCTTTTTCTTCCGTCATAATCCGTATGTCGCAGCCCTGCGAAAAGTCCACCCATGCGCCGCTTTCTTCCAGCTGTACGCTTAACTCTCTCCACTCCTTGCAGGCAAACATATTAGCATCTAAAAGCACTATGTTCTTTTGTCCGTCCCAAAACTCCGACAAATCAGCTACTTTCTTTGCGCATCTGCCCTCTTTCTTTCCAACTATGCAAAATTCGCACCCTCTTGGACAGCCTCTAGTTAAAAAGCCGTAAGCCGTGTTTCTTACTTCTGGTATCCGCTCAAAATAGATAGAATAATCTGGGTATATATGCTCTATCTCTTCTGGCAGTGCTGCGCCGCCGTCTGGGTAGCTGTACCCCGTCCCACCTCTTATGCCCGTCAACGTCTATCAGCTCTACCCTCATTTCTTGCCCGCCTCTCTTCTGGCGGCAGACGCTATATCCTTACTGCCGCCAATGTGATACACTTTCCTTGCCTTGCCAAATCCCTTAAACCTTTCGGCGGCGCTCTCTGTCTTTCCATGCCGCTATACTCCTGCTCTGGCGTATTTATTTACCGTGTGGGCGGCTTTTCACATTAAAAAGCCGCTGAAAACTTGTTGACCGTCCACATACTTTCTAGCTGGTATGACCGCTGCTATTTTTATCACGGTATCCAGATACAGCTATTAGCCTGCTGCCCTCTGGTGCAGGCTCGCCATGCCCGCTACCAAAACCGCCCTGCTGGAATTGAACCAGCACCCCGCTATAGGCTTGTACTTCTATAGTCAGTTTCAAGCTCGGTATTCTGCCATTAAATTAAGGGCGGGTGCTGGCGGCAGCTGCCGCCTACATATCCCCTAAACCGTCTGCCTCTTCCAGATAGCCTATGATTTCCTCTAAGCTGTCTACATTCTCCTGCATCTGTTCTCCCCTCTCTGCGTTCTGTAATCCCTCTGGCAGATTTTCGTAGCTCTCCTGCTCTTCGTCCCGTACCTCTTCTAAAATGTCCTTTGCTTGGCTAATCAGCTCCGCTGCCTCTGCAATTCTTTTGCGCCTCTCTTTGTTCATGCCTCATGCTCTCCTTTCTTTTAGGGTTTATAATGTCGCCTGCGCTACGTCGGCTGTATATGTCAGCTTATCCGTGCCGCTGCGCTCAATTTCTTTATAAATCGTATCTCTGTGTGTTCCTACTGCTGCCGCAATCTCTACTATGCTGTCGCCTGCCTTAAGCATCTTTTCTATTGTCCGTCTGTCCTCATAGCGCAATCTCTTGTATCTCCTTGCCATTGTTTCCCGCTCCTTTCTATGTGGGCGGCTTTCGCCGCCCTTTGTCTTATTTTGTTACTGCCTCTATGCAAAGAGGCTTACAAAGAATGTGCATACATAAAAGCCCTTTTATCGCTGTCGGCAAATCATACGGTATAACCTTTTCTACGTTGCACTGGTCGCACATTGCATTTATGCCCGCTATCTGCCATTCCTCTATATCGTTCTCTCTATTCCTTAAAAACTCTGCTGCGTCCCGTGCCTCTCTCATGCAGTCTTTCATTACCCTTGCGTTATTATCGTGGGCACTTACTCTAAATTGCAGCTTGTCTGGCTCTTCTTTGCACTGCCTCTCAAACTCTGCCGCCTCTCTTTTCTCTGCGTCCTCTTCCTTAAGCATTTCATCAGCAAACCAGTAAACCAGCTTATACATTCTCTTAATTGCTTTCTGGCGGCTCTCGCTAAGCTCTTCCTTTTCCTCATGTGCTGGCTTATTCTCTACCTTGTCAACATACAAGCGGCTTTTGCTGTGTTCCGTACTCCAAAACTCTGTTACGCCGTTCTCTGTCCTCTCATAAAATACCCCGCTGCCGTCCTTACACACATACTGCTTATGAATTACGTTATTTTCCATTTCAGAATTTTCTTTATACTCTTTTCCGTACAATACTGCTGCCTTTGCTGCCTCATACTCTTTTAATGTCACTCTTTCCATTCTGTTTACCTCTCTTTCGTTGCAAAAAAATAAGCGTGTCAGAGTTTCTACACTCTGCACGCTCTTCTTTTTTCTCTGCTATTTCAATAAAAAAGAAATTCGGCAGAGGTTTAAAACCTCTTGTCGAATTTCATTCTAAAACTTATCTTGATTTCACTTATTACTTGACATAAGATCAAAAGTTGTTATAATGTACTTGTACATTAAGTACACTTTGAGAATCAGAGGTATACCAATGTGGAAATCATCATAAGCAACAACGCAGGCAAACCAATCTACGAACAGATCACTTCACAGATTAAAGCCATGATCATGAGCGGCGAATTGCAAGCCGGCGACTCGATTCCCTCCATGCGCGCCTTAGCAAAGTCGATCCATGTAAGCGTCATCACTGTCCAGAAGGCTTACGAGGACTTGCAAAGGGATGGATTTATCGAGACAACGGTGGGCAGGGGCAGCTTCGTATCCGCACAGAACAAAGAATTTTATCAGGAGCAGCAGCAGCGTATCGCAGAGGAACATTTACAGTCCGCCGCAGAAATCGGACGCATGAATAACATTCCGCTTGCAAAGCTGATGGAGCTGCTATCCTTATTTTATCAGGAGGATGAATAAGATGGAACCTATTCTGGAATTAAAAGACGTTTGCAAATCATTTTCCAAATCAGATTTTAGGCTGGATAACGTCTCTTTCTCTTTGCCCTATGGAGCGATTATGGGATTCGTCGGCGAAAACGGCGCAGGCAAGACCACGACAATCGGATGTATCCTTAATACAATGGCTAGGGACAGCGGCACCGTCCGGCTGTTCGGCACGGAAATGGCAGATGCCGACATACAAATGCGGGAAAAAATCGGAATCGTTTATGACGGAGACAATTTCCCCGGATATTTAACTGCGGAAAAGCTGGCTAAAATCATGGAAGGTTTTTATGAAAGCTGGGACAATTCCTTGTTCCGGAAATATTTAGATGATTTCCATCTCCCTCCCCGCCAGAAGATCAAAAGCTATTCTAAAGGAATGACTATGAAGCTGGCAATTTCCGCCGCTTTGGCGCACAAACCGAAACTGCTGATTTTAGACGAGGCGACCAGCGGCTTAGATCCCATCATGCGGGACGAGATGTTGGATGTATTTCTCGAATTTGTACAGGAGGAAGACCACTCTATTCTGCTTTCCTCCCACATCACAAGCGATTTGGAAAAAATTTCGGATTACATCACCTTTATTCATGACGGAAAGGTGATTATGACGGTTTCCAGAAACGATCTAGACTATCATTATGCTGTCATGCGCTGTAGGGAAAGAGAGTTTCTTTCGCTGGACCGCGCAGATATTCTTGCTTACCGCAAAAGGGATTTTCAGATTGATGTACTGGTGGCTGACGGAAACGCCGCCCGGAAGAAATATAAAGATGCCGTCATAGACCATGTTTCAATTGATGAGACGATTTTATTGCTGGTAAAGGGGGAACGGGTATGAAAGGACTTCTCAAAAACAATTTTTATGCTGTATATGCAAATGCAGGACTGTTTTCAATCATCATGCTTCTGCTGGGAATTTTTGTAATTGCTGCCTGCAACGCTATCCCCTCCCTTTTGATTGGATATGCCCTGTCAGTCATGGTGGGATTTTCCATCAATGCCATCAGCGGCCTTGGCAAAGAATGCTCCTCTAAATGGGCAAAGTATAAACTGACCGTCCCTGTGAAAAGAACGGATATCGTCAAAAGCTATTATATCAGCCTGCTGGCATGGCTTTTGACCGGCATGGTATTTGCCGGAATCTGCGTGGTTCTGTCCATTCTCCTACACGGCTATCCCTTTGACCGCGGCACCGATATTCTCATACTGTTTACCGCCGGCATCAGTCTGAGCCTCTTTATGAGCGCCGTTTTCTTCCCCTCTTTTTATCTGGGAGGTGAGGAAAAAAGCGAAGCAATCATAATCATCAGCATCCTTTCCGCCACAGCGATTTTCATGGTAATCGTAAATCTGATCAACCTGCTTCTTGGTTCAGGTCTGACTACCTTGCAACTGATTTTAACCGCTGGAATTTTGCTTGCGTGCGCACTGCTGGCATTTGTGTTGTCCTATCCGCTGACGATACTTATTTTTGTGAAAAAAGAATATTAATTGGAAGTGATCTGATACCCCCTTTTGTCAAGAACCTCCAGCGCTTTTCCCATATCCTTGCTTTTCACAAGAATATAGTCCGTATTGTAAGTGGAAATGACGAAAATCCCAATTTCATGGTCTGCCAGTTCCGTTGAGATGCCGGCGAGTATTCCAATCAACGAGAAATCCAACACTCCCCTGATTCTCATGATCTTCCACCCGTCATCTCTTTTGGATGTATTCTCCGGCACGGCTTTCGTTTGACAGACCAATGAATTTTCTTCATCCGTCTTTGCCGTAAAACACAAATCGGACTTCCAATCTGCCAAGGAGAGGTCCTGTACTTTGCAAATGGACATTTCTGCCTCAAGTACTTCAATATATATTTGTGATGCTGCAAGTGACCGCCGCGTATCCTGATTCTGCATTTTGCTCATATCGTTTCTGTCCCTAACACTTTCTATCCAGAACATGGATTCCCTCATCCGGAATCATTTCCAGAATCACTTCTCTGGGGTTTTTCCCCTTTTCGCAGAAGTAGATGATATCTAAAAGGTCATATGCCTTTGAAAGTATACTGTATTGGTTCATTTCATGCTCCTAAGCTTATTCTCCGCCAATCAACACTTTTTTCCCGCAAAAAGCAAATCCATATTTGCGGATGCGTTCCTTTGGTATTCCTTTTGCCACAAGGTTCGCCTGGTAATTCTTTTCGTCAATCTGCCGCAGGGCGTCCTGCACAGCATCTGCAAGCTCCTTCTCGTCCGTATCCTGCACTTTAAATTCCAGGATAATTGCGTTATTATCCTTTTGCCTTGGTTCCAGCATCACATCATATCTTCCAAAACCGCTTTCCCTGTTTGACGTGATAAGATACTTGTCAGTCAGTTCCACCATCAGCCCAAGGACAAATCCATGATAAAACCGTTCCGGTTCCTCCCCGGAAGGTTTCCTCCCTGTATCAAAGTAACTAAACACTTCCGATGTGACTCTATTCATATAGACATTCATTGCCTTTAAATCATCTAAAAGCAGCGCCCGGATAAAATCATTGTAATCCGCCTTCACACTGCCGAACCATTTCCGCACCATATTGCGGAACATAGCTTTCACCTCAAAGTTGGTCAGTTCCAGTTCGTAATCCTGCTTCCACTCTCCAAATTCCGAAGTGTACACTTCATATCTTTTCACCTTCAAATAACCGCTGGCAAGCAAAAGGCTCCAGATTGCCTGTTCATCGCTATCCAGCAGGTCATAAACGATCTGCTCATCTATCTCTGTACAGATGGATTCGCCCCGGAGAAGACTCTCAAAGGTTTCCTTGATATTTCTGCTTCCCTCGCGCACCAGCTTTCCTACAAGACTGTTGGAACTTGTGTTTGCCCAGTAGGTGCCCACTCTCTTTTTATCAAGGAAGTTTATAATAGACCAGGGATTGTAAATATCCGTCCTGCTTCCAAATGTAAACCCATCATACCACTCTTTCACTTGCTGAGTCTGATTAGATAAATCAAATTCATCCAGTACCGCAAAAACCTCTCCTTCCGTAAACCCAAAGCAATCAGCATACTTATCGGAAGTAGTTGTTATTACCTCAAGATTATTTAAGTCTGAAAAAATTGATTCCTTACTGACCCGCGTAATCCCCGTCATAACAGCACGTTCCAGATAAGGATTCGTCTTAAATGTTGAGTTGAACAAATTTCTAGTAAAAAAGACTAACTTCTTCCAGTATCCATTTACATATGCTTCCTGCATGGGCGTGTCATACTCATCCAGAAGTATAATGACCTTCTTTCCATAATATCTGTAAAGAAAATCCGATAAGGAGCGCAATGCTGCCGCCGCTATATTATCCTGCATATTTGCAGAAACTTCCTGATAAAATGCTTTTTCCTTCTCGTTAAGCAGATTTCCTTCCAACAGGTAATCATGCTTATTATATTGTTCCTCTATCGTGCGGCAGATACTCTGCCTGGCTTCCTCATAATCATTCTCCTTGAT
The DNA here is from genome assembly GCA_011959285.1 of Lachnospiraceae bacterium. Classification (GTDB taxonomy): domain Bacteria; phylum Bacillota; class Clostridia; order Lachnospirales; family Lachnospiraceae; genus Suilimivivens. The sequence continues at coordinate 39,289 of BLLW01000027.1, forward strand.
TCCCGCAAAGCTTAGAAAAAGGACAGGATAAGTTCCCTGCAGGCGGCGGTATTTTTCCTGCTCCCATATGGACAAGCCCTCAAACAAATCCCCTCTGTCTTTATAATTGGCAGAAAAGAATTTTTCCAGCATACTCATGTTCAGTGTCTTTCCAAAACGCCTCGGGCGTGTAATCAGCGTTACGCTGTCCCCGCTTTCCCACCATTCTTTTATGAAGTTCGTCTTATCAATATAGAAATACCCTTCTTTTTGAATCGACTCGAAATCCTGATTTCCTATGCTGACCGTCCTTGCCATCGCTTTTCTGCCCCTTTGCCACTATATGAATTTTATACGAATCTGCCTAGGGCTGATTGGTACTTTTTTATCGTATCATAAATGAAAATCAGATACAATCATTTCGTTTTTTCTAAATTACTGACAATTCTCTAATTTCTTCCATTGTCGGCATACTTAATAATGCTCCCATCCTCGTCGTGCAAATTGCCCCGCATGCCGAAGCAATCCGGAACATATGCTGCAATTCTTCTTCTGACAATTCGGAAAGTTTATTCCCTGACCGACAAACTTGATGCAGAATTGCTCCCAAAAATGCGTCTCCTGCTCCATTGGCATCTACCATCTTTACCGAAAATGTATCCACATAGCCTTTAAAATTTTTATGAAAGCAGTAGCTTCCCTTGTCTCCAAGCGTAACTGCAACAAGCGCAGCCCCATTTGCCGCCAAAATTTCTGCACCTTGAGGAATATCATCCGTCTTCGACAACAGCTGCATCTCTTCGTATGAAACTTTCATTATATCTACCAGTGGCAGGAATTGCCCCATCCATTTCACAGCCGTGTCTTTTTTCCAGAGCACCTCCCTGTAATTAGCGTCAAAGGAGATGATTTTTCCATGACTTCTGGCATATTCTGCAGCATAAAAAGCGGCATCGCGACAGGGAAGAGCGGATAAAGCAGCGCCGCTGACATGAAAGATTTTTGATTCATCAATCAGTTTCTTGTCAACCTGCTCTTTCTTTAACTGTGTGTCCGCCCCCGGCTTTCTCATAACCGTAAAGCTGCGTTCCCCCTCCTCCTCCAGATGTACAAATGCCAAAGTCGTATAGGCATCGTCTGTAACTCGCAGTCCTTCCGTTTTTATACCGCATTCCTCAATCTTTTGTTTTAAATATCTGCCAAACTCATCATTACCCACCATGCTGATCAAAGCTGTCGTACTTCCCAGTTTTGCTGCCGCTGCCAGTACATTACTAGGTGCGCCTCCTGGCTGGCGTTCATACAATGCATGTCCTTGCTTTGAAACTCCTCCCGGGGAAAAATCAATTACAAGTTCTCCAAGCGCCGTCACATCCATGTTATCATCCTCCTACTCGTCATAAGTGCAGCCCGCCTGTATAATAATATTGGGACAATGTATTCCATAATTTCCCGTGCGCACTGCACCTTTTACCTGTTTCATCATATCATCCATTTCTTCATCTTTTACAAATACAATAGGGCATTTACCCTGAAATCGCTTCTCATACGCCTCGAGCTGACTAGGTGCATAATTGTGTATTCCATCCGATAAATATACCTTTTCAACGGAAAACTCATCCAAAATTCCATCAAGTACCTGTAATATAGTAGGAATATCGGGCAGAAAAGCCAAATCTGCCACTTCAATTCCCAACGGAATATTATATCCTGCATCTGTAATTGCCAACCAGTCTCTATGCCCTGTCCTCGCAAGCAGCGACCGGATCTGTGCATTTAAAATTCCATATTTCTGCATTTTTTCTTCCCTCCTAATCGTTTCTATTCACAATGATTGTAAGAATCAACACAACCGCCGATACAACAAGCTGCCAATAGGAATTGATTCCATTTACATTCAGTCCATTTGTAATCATGGTAAGCAGCATCGCCCCCATAATGCTTCCTCTGATTGATCCGGAACCGCCATTCAAAGAGGTACCGCCAATTGCTACAGCTGTAATGACATTCATATTCATAGTTAATGCCAGCGTAGGCTGACCGCTTCCTGTTCGGCTGCTTAAGATAATGCCTCCTACACTGGCACAGATACCGCTTACAATGTACAAGATTATCTTCACCTTTTTCACATGTATTCCTGCCAGTTTTGCAACTTCCTTATTTCCGCCAATTGCATATACATGCCTTCCAAAAGGCGTTCTGTTTAAAATAACCGAAGCTATTGCTGCAAACAGAATTAAGACCCACACCTGATTGGGAATTCCCAAAATACTCCCTCTTCCAATTTTTAAAAACCCCTCCGGAAGACCATACACCGCTGTCCCTCCCGTCAAAAGGCTGGCTATTCCGTTGGCAAGGTTCATGGTAGCAAGCGTAACTACCATTGGCGGCAGATTAAATTTTGTCACCAGGAATCCGTTTAATGCACCAAGCAGTATTCCTACCACAATGCCAGCCAGCAATGCAGGGAAAATACCTATTCCCTTGCTCATTAAAAGCGAAATCACCATTCCTGTCAGACATGCTACTCCGCCTACCCCCACGTCGATGTCTCCCGATACCATGATAAAGGTCATTCCTATTGCAACAATTGCTGTAACTGCCATCTGCCTGAATATGTTGATTACATTACTGAATGTCAAAAAATTCTCATTGGAAAAAGTAAAGGTTACTCCCACTAAAATCAGTACGATCAAGATACCCCATTCGCTGAATATTTTTTTATAATTTATCTTATTTTCCACCTTCATACCCTCTTCCTACGGCTGCTGCCATAATCCTTTCTTCAGAAAATTCCTCTCTTTGTATTTCCGCCGATATCTTTCCCTCATACATAACAAGTATCCGGTCACTCATGCCCATAATTTCCGGCAATTCCGAGGATATCAGAAGGATTGCAATTCCTTTTGCCGTCAATTCATTAATTAATTTATAGATTTCTGCCTTTGCTCCTACATCAATCCCCCTTGTGGGCTCATCCAGTACCAAGATATCCGGTTCCCCTGCAAGCCATTTTGCCAGAATCACTTTTTGTTGGTTTCCTCCTGAAAGATACATGACTTTTTGCTCTGGTTCAGTCACTTTTATTTTTAACATTCTTACAAAAGTTTCGTATACGTCCAGCGCTTTTTTCTTCTGCACAAGACCATGCCTCGTGATCCTCTTTAAATTAGGCAGTACCATATTATCAACTACAGGAAATTTTAAAATGAGCCCCTCGTTTTTGCGATCCTCTGTCAGCCATGCCATTCCAAGTCCCATGGCGGCTTTGCAATTTTTAATATCTGCTCTTTTACCTTTCACGTAAATTTTCCCATGTTTACAGACATCTTCTCCAAATAATAATCGTACCAGTTCTGTGCGCCCGGCGCCTACTAACCCGGCAAGTCCGAGCACTTCCCCCTCATGGAGCGTGAAACTTACGTTTTCCGGTGTATAAGCACTTCTGATTCCGCCTTTATCGATTCCCGTCATCTCTTCTACACGGAGAGCTTCACCGCCAAAACAGCTTCTCTCCCTATGATAATAATTATCATAGTCCCTGCCTACCATCAACTTAACAATCTCTGTCTCACTTGTTTGGCTGCCTTTTAACACCTTCACCAGTGCGCCGTCCCGCAATACTACGACCTCATCTGATATTTCCAGTATTTCTTTCATCCTGTGTGAGATAAAGAGGAAGCTGACCCCCTGCATCTTCAATCTGTTTATGATAGAAAAAAGCTTGTCTATCTCCGAGTCAGACAAGGAGGAAGTAGGTTCATCCAGTATAATGACCTTGGCATTGCCATTGAGTGCGCGTGCTATTTCAATCAACTGCCTTGCCGCTATGTCCAGCTTTGCCACTTTGGTATCAGGCGCAAATTCTAATCCTACCATTTCCAGCAATTTTCTTGTTCTGCTTTCCATTTCCCTTTTATCCAGCACAACTCCCTTTTTCACTTCATCCCCGACAAAAATGTTTTCCATAATCGTCATCTTAGGCAGCACCAGCAATTCCTGATGTACCATACGGATTCCAGCCTTCTTTGCTTCTTCGACGCTGATCTTTGAATATTCTCGTTCTTCGAGTACAATCTTTCCTTCATCCGGTTCATAAATCCCTGCAATAATTTTGCATAGAGTGCTCTTTCCCGCTCCATTTTCACCTACCAGCGTCACAACAGAGCCCTTTTCAATGCACATTGAAATATCCTGTAAGACTGCAATCCTTGAAAATGATTTACTTATTTTTTTGACTTCCAATATAACCTGTTTCACCTGCTCCTCCTGCCTTATCGCTATTATTTATAGCCTTCTAATTCTTTTTTCAGCTCTGCCTGTTCTTCAATATCCTGCTTTACATTCTCCTTCGTTATCAGACGGACAGGTACCGAGATATCTCCCGCATCTTCTCCATTTACTGCCTTGACTGCCGCATCAACTGTCATTTCTCCTATCTGTGCTGCATTTTGCGCCACTGTAGCCATAAAGGGACCGTCTGCCTGCAAAGCATCCAGCAATCCTTGTTCATCGTCAGTACTTACAATCTTTATTTCGCTTCTCTCTGCCGTTGTAACAGAAGCCAATGCGCCTACTCCCATTCCTGCGCTGCTTCCAAAAATATAATCTATGCTGCCTTTCGGCTGGCTGATCAACAAATCGTCTATCAAGCTCTGAGTTGCCTCGACAGTTCCGTCACTTGGTATAATTTCACGTAATTCTATATTTGCCATACCTTCAAACTGTTTCACAAATCCTGAACATCTTTGCGTATTAGATGCAGAAGACATAAAATTAATGTAATAAACCACAAATTTGTCTTTATCCGTTCTCTGATTTATATCATCAATAATACACTGGGCATCCATTTTTCCGATTTCAGCATTATCACTAGCCACTCTGCCCATAAATTCCACTTCGTCTGATTCCAGTCTGGCATCAAAATTAATCAACGGGACCCCTGCCTCATTGGCTTCCTTTGCGGCAGGAATGATCGCATCAAAACCGCCTGTGCAGATTACATCATAATTGTTAGCTACTGCATGAGAAATATATTCGCCTATAAGCGGGAAATCCTCCTGCCCATCAAAAATGTCTATTGAAACGCCTAACTCTTCCGCTCTCTTTTGAGCGCCTGCACACAAATACACAAAAAAGTCATAATGCTGTGCCGGAGAGATAAACGCAATACGAATGCTGCCGCTTCCCTCATTTTCTGTTTGCTCTGTGTTCTCTGAACGCTCCTCGTTTTCTGTTTGTTCTGTTTCTTCTACAGCCGGATTCTCCGTACCTTTTACCTCTTCTTTACTTCCGCATCCAGCCATACACCCCATTAAAAGCGTCACACTGCAAATTAAAGCAATTATTCTTTTCATTTTTCTGTTCTCCTCTCATCTATTAGTTTTTGATAGTAGTTAATAACTTTTATTGCTATTTCATGGTTTTTCGGCAGTCCGCATACCTGTGAAACCGTATCTTCAATTCCGCATTTCCTAATCATCTGCTGTATTTTCTGCGCTTTTTCATCCCGCTCTTCCGAATAGGCAAATCCATTTGCAATAGATTGTGCAAGTGCATCATAGGGAAGTCCATGTTTATAACAGAAGCAGGCATTTCCTGTCAGGCGGTCATTCCTTCCCAGTTTTCTAACTGGATCATATGCCACCCGGTAAATATAATCTACCAAAACCTCCTTCGGAGCAGGCAGCGTACAGAACTCCCAAAGCTTGGACTCTTCCATCTGAAACTCCAGCGCTAATGCCTTGATTGCCTCCTTTAGGACTTCATTCATCAACTGCCTGATTTCCGGGTCATTCTCTGCTTCCCCTATGGTATTGTACCCTTTCAAATATCCTGCATATGCACAAGTCGCATGAGGCGCATTGTAAGTATAAAGTTTCACCTCTTTCAGTTTCTCTAAATCATCCGTCAGCTCCATCCATATGACCTTGCTCAAGTCCACATTGACTGGTTTCTGAATCAATAGTGATGCTACCGCCATGGATTCCAGTTTTAAACTATCAGAAGCATCTGCACTCGTGGATCTTCTGACTATGACATCCCTTACAACCGCATTCTTTTTGAACCATTCTTTTGCTTGTTCAGATAACGGATCATAAAACCACTTTTCTACCTCCGATATTATATGATTCAAATTTGTACAGGAAAGGATTGTAACCTCTTTGCCATCCTGCTTTGCCCTTTCTTCTAGTCCCCGCGCCAGATATTCTGCTGCTTCCTTGATATCTTCCGGATAAAGGCAAAGCGCAATGACATCTGCATCCACAATGTCCATTAAACAAGAGCATTCTTCATCACAGACATACGCCCTGTATCCGGAAACTTCTGCGACGACTGTCTGATCTGCCTCCAGAAGTTTTACCTTATAGCTTCCCTTTTCCTGCAAGGAATGCACCACATCAGGATTTTTGTCTAAAAAAATCACTTCCCAGCCGGAAGCAGCATAAACCTGACCTAGAAATCCTTTTCCTTCACGTCCTGCACCCACAACCAGTATTTTGTTTCTTTTCATCTTCTCATTTCTTCCTCCTTTGCTTTGTTGTAGGTTCATTATATGATTTATTTATTGCGTTCGCAATTGATAATTTGCGAAATATTTGCGTTTTCATTTTGTATATATTGCTATATTCGCAATCATTTATTGCCTTTTCGCAAATTGCACTTGTTTTATTTATGATAATATGCTTAAATATATATAACTCAAACTTCCCACATTAA